>CAJMOL010000008.1 GCA_905215095.1 uncultured bacterium
CTCTTTGCTTTAGCATTTAGCCATCTTGGCAATCTCCAACAAATCGGCTCTTGCGGCTAGACCAGAACCCAACGGAGGTTCCTTGCTATCCAGCTCCTTGCGACGTTGGCGCAATCTCTTCGCTACCTCGCGGCGCTCTTCATCACTAATCATCGACAATCGCCGCCCCACACTTAGGACAATGGTTCCACCGCATATCGCCGATTGAGTAGCCGCAGACCTCGCAACACGGGGTTTCCCTACCGTACTTGGTCTTGAACTTGCCGCGGCGCGTGGTGGTCGGGCGGTCGATGAGATCGGCAAGGAGGTTGACGATGTTCTTCCACGTCGCGGACTCCTTGACCAGGCCAAATTCTCCGTAGTCATACGTACGGTACACACCGAGAGTCTCACTGAACATATGTTGCATACTCTCGCCCTTGGCTAGCTTATGCTTGGTGCGCTCCCGCAACTTATTTGCCACCTCGCGCCGCTCTTTATCGGTAATCACCTGTCATCCACCTCCACCATCTTGTAAAGCTCGAGCAGCATCGAGCGCCCCATGCGGATCGCCTCGAGCAGGCGCGTCTTGCTGAGGCTCGCGGGGATATGAAAATCGCTCTCAAGGTGCAGGGTCGTAATCCAGTCCTCGCGGGCCTCGATGCGTTCACTCAGGTCGTTCATGAAGTCGGCGGCGAGCCGCGCCTTGGCGGCAATCTCCTCGTTGTCCATCGGTCCTCCTATCGGCTGTAGGCGATGGCGATGTCCTCGAAGCGGTCATACACCTTGTCGTTAACGATGTAGCGGTTGTAATCATCCTGCTCCGTGTAGTGCCAGCGTCCCTCGCGGTGTCCCTCGAGCAGATAGTCGCGGAGCGTCCCATCAGGGACGAAGTTGCCGTCGACCATCTGGCGGAAGGTCAGTTCACCGATGCTGGGGCAGCTGTGGAACGTCCGCTCTATCGCGTCGACGAGGGTCGCGTTGGTGCCGGGCGTCACCACGAATACGGCGCGGATCGGCGTCATGAAATAGCGGTATCTCAGAGCGAACGTCGAATCGACGCGCAGGAGGTCGTCGATAGTCTTGCAATGGTAGACCAGGCGGTCGAACTTCGTGAGGAGGGAGACGATGCGACGATCCAGCATGTAGCTGTAGAGGGTCGTCGCGCTCGTGTGCATCTCGGTCTTGATGCCGTGGTCTTGGCAGACCGCCTGGAGCAAGGAGTACCATGCGGCGTGCTGCGTCGGCCTGCCGTTGTCCAAGATGCCGTGCATGGGGTCGCCGCCTCCGCTGAAGCTGAGGAAGTCGATCTCATCCTCGTCGATGAGCTGGAGAACGGTCTTCGACACCTCGAGGGTGTCAGTCTCAGGAAGCCTCATACCGGTCTGCTTGGTGATGCAGTACGGGCACTGGTAGTGGCACCCGAAGTTGGTGATGACGGAATAGTTGCGGTTAAGCATCCTGCTCACCGCCAAAGACGGCGCGGACGCGTGCAGCGATGTCCGAAATGACATAGCCCGCGCAGTTATCGTCGGCAGGGCATCCATCGCAATGGAAATATCCGCGCCCCAGGTACGCGCAGCACCACATCCCGTCATTCCGAACCACAAACTCGGCAATACGCAAATCTTGTAGCAGCTTCTTTCTGCTGTTGCCGTCCGCCGGCTTGGAGACGCAGAACAGGCCAGGGTCGTAGCCGTCTGAGCCTTCCGACTTGAAGGACCACTTCCTAGTCGTCTGGTTGTACACCCACTCCTGGACCTCGTGCTCGTTTCCCTGCTCGTCGTACAGGCAGCCGGTGCCAATCGGAATCTCAACGCCGTTCATGTCGACCGGCTGGTTAAGTTCAATCATTAGCTCTTGCTCCTCAGCTCAGCTTGCGTCCGCAGAACGGGCAGTAATTAATCGGGATGCTCCATGCGTACGGAGGGTCGACAACGATGACGTGGTCACCGTCGTTCGTCTCGTTAATCCACATCTCGACGCCCTCGTCGTAATCGCCGAAGTTAAAGCGCGTCTTGCCGCACATCACACAGTCGTTAGGCATCGTCCTCACCCCCTCAGCTTGCGGATACGGGACAAGATGTCATCGGCTAGCTTCTTACGGCAAGTGATTTCGTCGCCCTTGAAAAATTTGCAGCTATCGGGGCATGCGTTCTCGACCGGGTTCTCGTTTGCGTACCCGCAAAACCACGTGCAGTCATCGGTACCGATTCGCCGTATGTCCTCTTCCAGCTTATCCCAGCTGTCGGGCTGGATGAGGCGTACGTCACAGGCGTGCAAAGTCATGTGTTCGCCGGGCGTACGCTCGATATGCACAAACCAAGCGTCACGGGAGTCATGTGTGTGGTACACGTACTCGAACCTCAAGACATGAACCATAGTTCCATCTGAGATAAACAACTCCGAGGTATCCAGCGGAATCTCTCGACCTTCAGCACTTTGGGTAGTTGAATCATCTCTCCTCCTCCAACGCGTTGCGCTACGCAACCCACTTCTTGATGACGGTGACGTCGTACTTGGCTGAGAAACCGGACGCCTCGGCCGCGGCGGTCAGGGCGTCGCACACGGCAAAGGCCTTGTCCTCGCTGTCGAACCAGTAGATCGGCGCTCCGCCGACTACGGTCAGGACGTACATATTGCTGGTTTCAGTGGTATTCTTCTCCATGTTGGAGGCCTCCTTGGTGGCGGTTGCAGCCGCCTTCTCGTCCTTCAATTTGCAGCGGGCCGCCATCTTCTCGTACTCGGCGGTCCGCACCCCTTTGCACCACTCTGTCCACTCGGCGATTGCCTTCTGGCGGTCGGCCTTCGGGAAGCGCTTTCTGTCCATCTTCCCGGTCGTGGCCCTGTAGCACGTTCCGTAGTAGCCTTTCTCGTCGTCGCACCAGAGGTTTCCGTCCCTGCTGTTGCCGGCGATGGGCTTATTTCTCCCCGCTCCCACTCTCATCCTCCACTTCGTTCAGGAATTGGCCCGTAATCAGGCGATGAAGCCAGTCGGCACACTTGTAAATGTCCAGGTCGTAGTCGTCTTTCAGCCCGGCGCGGGCGAAATACTTGAGGCCGTGGGCCACATCGGCAATTTGATCGCCGCCGACCATTCCGCTCTTTCCGAGCAGCTTGGCAACTGCCTCAATCTTGTCGGCAGTCTGCATCCCGCCGCGCCTGTAGTGCGAGGCGTACCGGCAATCAATCTTGGTGACGCTACCGTCATAGCCCCTTATTTCAGTGATTGGTACAGGCACCTGCATCCCTTTCCCTCCATCGTTTGACCCGGCGCTCCATTGCGTCCGGGCTGTTGTCTGATTTCGCCGCCCTGCCGTCCGGCGTGATGAAGCACCCGCGCTTCATGCAGTTGCACCACGCGTTGCACAGGCAGCAGAACGTATTGGAGCCGACGACATCCGTTGAGCACAGGCACGAGGCCGGGTCGCCCGTAAATGTCGGCTCCGTGAAGTCGTCTGCGCGGAGGTCGTAGTCGCGCCGTTCCATGTCTAGCAGACGGCCCGGCTGAGCGGCTCATACGAGTCGCACTCGATTTCCTCCTGCGCATCCCTATGCGGAAGGCGGTCGAAAACGAGCGTCACGGCCCAGCGCACCGGGTTCCCGCCGCGGTTCTTGCACTCGATGCGCTCGACGTCCTCCATGCAGACGCCGTAATCGCAGCAGAACTCCCTGAAGTGGCGGCACTCCCCGCACATCGCCATCACTCGCTGGCCTCCAGCGCACGCTCAACCTCGTCCTGAATCTTCTTCAGGACCGTCACTACCGATGCGCCCGAAAACTTCGCAGTGGGTCGCTGGCTGAGGTTCTCGATGCTCTTTGAGAGCGTGCAGTACAGGTCGAAGAGCACGACCTTCCTCGTCTTGGCGTTACCCATTGGCAACCCTCGCCTCCCTATATGAGCGCAGGTAGCGCTCCTCCTTCTTGTGCTGGGCCTCGTGGTGCAGGCAGAAGCCGCTGTCCCTGCCGGTCATCTTTCCGCAGATCGGGCAGGCGACCGGCTCGACCCCGCACTCTGACCTGATGTGCGATATGCGCGATTTCATCGCCGCGTGCCTGCGCTCGCATGACGGGCAGCGCATCCTCGCGTATCCGCCGCGGTACTTCAGGCCGCATACCTGGCAGCTCGTGTATTCCATCACGCCTCCCCGAACATTTCGTCATAGCTGATGCCGAGTCCGTCATGGAGCGCCTTGATGATCCTGTAGCTCGGGTTCTGCGTCCCGTTGGAGACGTTGAATACTGTCCCGTAGCTCAGGCCGCACTTTTTTGAGATAGCCGTGTACATGCAGTCGTTATCGCTCATGTACCTAGCGAGCGCACGGACGAGCGGCTCGGTCGGTCTACTCGTTCCCTGTGCTGCCATAGCCGCCATCGCCGCGCTACGACTCGGCCTCGAACTCATCGACCTCGGTGAAGTCGGCAAGCTCGCACTTGATGATGAGAAGCTGGCAGACGCGGTCGTGGGGCCGGATGATGTAGTCGCGGTCGCCGAGGTTCACCAGCGCCGTCTTGATGGGTCCGTGGTACCCAGCGTCGATGACTCCGATGCTGTTAGCAAGCGTGATTCCGTGCTTGCAGCCGAGGCCGGAACGCGCCGCTTGGATACCGACATAGCCCTCTGGAATGTCACACGACAGCCCGAGGTCGACCCACTTGATCTTCCCCTTCGGGATGGTCAGAGGCTCCTCGATGTTGGCCCGCATGTCAGCGCCGGCGTCCGCGGCGTGCATACGCTTGGGCATGAATCGCCTGTTGGCGACCTTGCACTCGATATTCACTGTTCTGCTCCTGTCGATATGAGGACCCCGTCGCGCATCGCGGCAAGGCCCTCGCTGTCAATCCTGTCGAACGCGACCGACTCAATCGAGCGGACCGCGTCGTATTCTGTCCCCGTCGTCTCGGAGATGTCGCGCCACGGCATGAGCTGTAGGTACCTCATACGCAGGACCGCCGCCCCGTTCGGGTCGATTGCCGCATAGCCGTTGAGAACGCTGCTCGCATCTAGCACGAGGCGGGTGTCCTGCCTGCGCTCGCGCTCCGACTCGGCCTCGAACTCCATGAGGTCGTCTATTCGCCTCGACGGGTCGGTGACGCCACCCTTGCCGCGTGGGCCGTCGCTGCGGGCACGCATCACCGACAGCTCGCGCTTCGCCTCGAGCCTTCGCTCGAACTCGACGATGCGCTGCACCGCGTCACGCGCCGCGACGAAGAACTCGCGGGCGTTCATTCCGTACCATCGCCCTCGAGCGGCTTGGCCCTGAACGCAAGAGTGAACTCGCGCTCGACCGTCTCGCACTTGTGCTCGCAGGCGACGCACACCTTGAAGTCGTCCCTGTCGAGAGGGCGCTCACCGTCACGCAGGGGACACTTTTCGCTATCCAAGCGCCCTCCTATCTGTACTCCTCGAACTGCTCGCAGGGTTCATGCCACTCCTCGATGCAGTTCTCGATAATCCACTTGACCGTGCGCCTGCTGGTCACAGGCTCGCCAAAGGCATCGCTCGCCTCGAGCCAGTCGTCGTAGTCGAGGGCGCAGAAGCCCGTTCCGCTCTCGCCGATGAAGCAGAAGTGGCGGCAGGAGCCGCACTCCTCCTGCCCATCGGGGATGTCGGGAGCGCCGTCGCGCTCAAGGTTCATCTGGCCCCCTAGAAATCAAAAGGGATGTCGTCGTAGGCATCCTTCGCGCTCCACTGCTGCTGGGGCTGCTCCTGCTGGAAGCCGCGGTCGGCCGGCGCTCCGGCCGTCTCGCGGTCGCTGCGGCTCATGAACTCGATCTCGTCGACGACGACTTCGAGCTTCGATCGGCGCTGGCCGTCCTTCTCCCAAGAGCTGTAGCGCAGCTTGCCCTCGATCGCGACCTTGTTTCCCTTTGCCAGGAAGCGGCCAACCGCCTCGGCTCGCGCACCGAACATGGTGCAGTCGACGAAGTTGGGATAGTCCTCCCATTCGCCGGTCTGGCTGTTCTTTCGCCTGTCGTTGACGGCGATGCTGAACGAAAGGACGCTGGTTCCGCCCGCGGTGGAGCGGAGTTCGGGGTCGCGGGTGAGATTGCCGCTGAGGATGCACCTGTTAATGGACATAGCGGCTCGCAAACTCGAGGACGGCGTCACGCTGATGCACGCCGAGTCCTCCGATGCGGCGGTTCGGCACGATGCCGGCCTCCTCCATGAACAGGCGTGCCTTGGCCTTGCCGACGCCGGGGAGCGCCATGAGGAACTGGAGCACGCACATCTTCTTGGCGTAGGGCAGGTCGATGGCCTCCCCGGGCTTAAGTTCGCCGCTCTTGATCTGCGAGCGAATCTTGCCGCGCTCGACGCGTGCGACGGCCGCCTTCTCGAGCGCGGCGCGGCGCTGCTCGTCGGTCATCTGTGGCAGGTTGGACATTTGTCTCTCCTATCTGTTGTCAGCTAGTTCACGTCGATGATTTCGCCGGTTTCGGCGTCGACGTTCGCAGGGACCTCGGTCGGTTCGGGAGCCAACGGGTCCTCGAAGATGCGGTTGCCTTCCTCGTCGAGGATGACCGGCGTGTTTCCGTCGTCATTTACCGCATCAGCAGTCTCGACGGAATACGGCAGCTTGCCTCGCTGAAATGCGTGACGAATGACGCTCTTCTCCGCCATGGCCTCGTAGTAAGTAGCCCAAGGGCCTTTGTCTCCGGCCTTAGATGCCTTTTTGATCTTGTCTACATCGTCTTTCATCATGTAGTCGAACGCGATGCTCCCGTTTTTCAACTCGCACACAAGGTAAACAACGACCAATTTGTCTTCATCGTGCTGCGCTTTGAAATTCGGCGTAAAGGTGAAATGGTGCCCAGTCTCGTTGTTGAAATAAGTGAAATCATCGCCCTCGTAAACGCATTGCGTGTACACTTCAATGACATCAGGATGACGTTTGACAAGATCAAGCATTCCGTTTTTGCCGAGCCGGAACTCCGCCTCATAGCGATGGGTTTTCGAGTTCCATTGTGGAATGACATAGGCGCTGCCCATGGCATCATTCGGCATGAGTCCAAGCTCTGCGCACCTCAGACAGCACGACAGAATCGACTTCACCGAGCATTCAGAGAGTTTCGGGGTTTGCTTGTATGCCGCAATAGCAAGATGCGTCAGACGTTCGGTCGTACATCCTTTCGGCATGACCGCCTGCAACTGCGGTGCGCATCGCTTGATTAGCCCGGCAAACGAGTTGTCTGGCTGTTTGGCCTGCTGAATCTCCTGCTTGGCCTGCGTGATTGCTCCCATATGACCTCCTAATCCTTCTTTTTCTCCGTGTACTTGATGTAGCCGCCGCTCGGCTTGCCGTTGCGCATGAAGCGCGTCCACGTGAACTTTCCGTCGGGCGTGACCAGCCCCCGGTCGTCCCCGATGAGTTGGCACAGCCCGTTCGTGGCGGCCTGGTATCCCTTCTCGGCGTCGTCTCGCACCTTCTTGGCGTCGAGCCACGCAGTCGCCTCGCTTGGCGTCTCGTTCAGCTCGATAAGATCGCCGGGTTGCAGGTGCTTCGATGCCAGGGCCTTGAGTTCCGCGCCTATCTCGCCGATTGGCGGCTCGGTACCGCCCTCGACCATCGCCCAGAAGTCGTCGACGGCCCTGTCGACCGCCTTGACGTCATCCTCGTCGCGCATGACTCGGAACTCCCTGTACTTCTGTCCGCCGATGAGCACCGCTACGTCGGCGAACTTTCGCCCGGTCACGCTCATGTAGTGGGTCACCTGAGTCAGGTAGTACAGCGGCACACCCTCATCCCAGTCGTGCTCCCTGTATAGCGACGCCGTCTTTATCTCTAAGATTCCCCATCCGAGTTCGGGGTCCCTGACCTCGTAATCAAGAGAGGCCTGGGCATGAGGGCGTCCGATGCTCCTGCACACAGCGTTGACTCGTCTGACAGTGCGTCCTGGGTGTAGAGCGGCATAATGGCTGCAGACCACAGGCTCGAGGATATTGCCCCATTGAACCGCCTCGACCGTGCTGAGGTCGGCCGGCTGCACGTACCCGAGCTTCTCGGCCCATACCTCGTAAGGCCCTCGATATTGAGACAGCCCCATGATGGCCGCGACGTCAGAGCCTCCGATTCCGCGGCGGCGCTGCTCGAGCCATTCGTCGCTCCCGTCGCACCTGATGAGGTCGAAGACACGCCCCTCTCCTACGACAGGCACTACTCGTCCCCGTTGAGAACGTCCTTGACCATCTCGAGGACGACCTTCTTCGCCTCGGTGATGGCGTCGTCTTCGTCACGCTCCCCGATTACCCCGCGGCGCGCCTTGGAGACGCAGCCGTAGGCCTCGGCGACGGAACCCTCGTTGAGCACGCCGCTCGTAAGGACGGCCTCGCACGCAGCGATGACGGAGAAGAGGTCGATTGCCACGCAGAGGTCGACGCCCCTCATATCATCTTTGGTTCCGCCGATGGCAAAGGCGAGCGCACTGGTGTCGCGATGAGCGGCGAGCGAGCGGAGGGAGTCCTTGCTCGTGGTGACGACGACCTCGAGCGCGTCGGCGCTGTTCTCGATGTGGTCCGTCAGGCAGTTATCGCTGAAGTAACGGCTGGTGTTCATTGTTCCTCCTTGTAGATGGGCACGATGGTCACCATCGCGCCCGGGTCTTGCTTGTCTATGACGATGTCGTCGTGGTGGATGCCGCGGATGTGCTTCTGCGAGTCGTCGTGGATCAGGCCGGCCTTGACAATGCCGTCGAGAACGAACTTGATCCCCCCCATGATGTTGTCGGGGTCGCGCCTCGCGTTGACCTCGTGCCAGACGATGCGTAGGTCGACCCTTACGTCAGGGGTCTTCCATCCGGCCTGGAGCGCGGCCTCGTGTGCGTACTCTGCGGCGATTCCCGTGTAGTACTTCTTGAGGTCGTTGCCCTTGAACCGGTTGACGTTCATCGCGTGCATCCAGTCGTTGATGGATGCCCACGGCTTCTGCACGCCGCCTATCTTCGGAGCGTGGATGAAGAACTCTAGAGGCCTAGCAGGAGGGCAAGCAGGGCAAATATCAGCGCCCAGCTTGCCACGCCCATGGCGAGCATTAGCAGAAACCAAGGCCCGCACCCCCTTAAATCGTCTCTATCCATCTGTCCACCTCCGACGCGCGGATACGCGCCCCGCGCTCGCCGTCCGGCTCGATGAAGTCGATAAGCCCTCGCTCGTTGTCGAGCCTGATGCGGCGCTCGGGCACGCCGCTTATCTTCGCCACCTCTGACACTGTGTACGTCATGCGTGCACCGATGCCGGCGGCGACCGCCGTCTCGATGGTCGGGCTTGACGTCACACGGCAGTCCATGGCCTGCTCGACGGCATCCTTGACGACTCCGGCGAGCAGGGCCTCGAGGCTGCTATCCATTCGTGACCGTCTCGCAGTACTTCTTGATGATGTTGTTGAAGTTGCCCTTGTTGCCGTAGACCTTCTTGGCGATTGCGGCGAGCAGGCCCTTCTCCTTGTCGAACTGCTCGTCCTGGCACTTGACGACGGTCTTGGTGCCGTCCTCCCAGTAGACGATGGTCGCGGGGTCGTGGAAGATGACTTCCTTGATAGCGGTAGAGTCGTTGAGGCTTGGAAGTCCCTTGAGCACGTCGACGATTCCGCGTGGCTTAAAACGGCACGTATTGAGATCGACCGCGGCCGCGTCTTTCCCCGTAATTTCGAGAGTCAGTAGCGCGTGGGGTGTATCAAGGCGTTCCGGGAACATCACGTGCTCTGCAAAATCGCGGTTCACCATGGACCCATTGCT
The DNA here is from genome assembly GCA_905215095.1 of uncultured bacterium. Classification (GTDB taxonomy): domain Bacteria; phylum Actinomycetota; class Coriobacteriia; order Coriobacteriales; family Coriobacteriaceae; genus Collinsella. The sequence continues at coordinate 9,712 of CAJMOL010000008.1, forward strand.
GCGCTCGAACTTGTTAAAGCGAATCAATTTCAGCCTCCTTACTTGACGTCGACGAGCGGCGTGGAGTTCTCGGGCACGACGACGAGGTTGCCGTTCTTGCCGATGCTCTTGAGCGCGTCGATATAGTTCTGCTGGATAACGTTCTCGTTGAGGGAGTTCGCGAGGATGGCGTTGGCGTCAGCCTGGCCCTGCGCCTCGATCTTCTTGGTTTCGGCCTCGACCTTGGCAGTCTCCTGCTTGTTCTGGGCCTTCTGCTTCGCGACCTCGGCGGCCTGAGCCTCGCTGTAGCTCTTGGTGATGTTCTTCGGGTAACGGACGTCCTGCACGCTCACCTGCTCGACCGTGAGGCCCATGCCGTCCCACTTCTCGGTGAGGGCCTTCTGCACGGCCTTGGTGAACTGCGAGCGGTCGGTGAGCATAGTCACCGTGTCGAACTTGCCGGACACCTCGCGGGTAACGGCGCGGACGTCGTTGGAGATGTACTTCTCGACGAAGGACTCCTGCGTGCCGTACTCGCTGTAGAGCGTGAGCGCGGCGTCGGGGTTGAGCGAGTAGTTGACCTGGATGTCGATGTTCGCGCTAGCGCCGGACTTGTCGTTGATGGACACCTGCTTGCCGTCGTAGGAGCCGCCGTTCACCTTGTAGTCGGTGTCCCCGTAGAAGTTGATGAGGTTGTTGCGGGTGTCGTAGGTGACGACGTTCTGCCACGGGGCCTTCCCGTGGAAGCCGGCCTCGGACGTGGAGCCTGCGAGCGAGCCGCCGATATTGCGGATGACGCAGACCTCGCCGGTATCCTGCGAGTAGAAGCATCCGGTGGCCGCGATGACGGCTGCGAGCGCGATGACAGCGAGGCCACCTGCGACCGGCACGGTTGCGGGTTCATCGGGCCTGCTGGGCTTATAGCAGCGATTGTGGTCCTCGTACTCCTTGAGGGCCTCGAGGTACTCCTCGTTCTTGCGCTCGTACTCCTCTCGCTCGCGCTTGTTATGCGAGTGGGCGACCACGCACGTGGCGGCACCCGCGATACCGAGTCCGGCGCAGATGATGAGTCGAATCATTTAGTTGTCCTTAGTTTGTAGGCTTGGAAAATGGCAGGCGCGGAGGGACTCGAACCCCCATCGGCGTTACCGCCACAGTTTTGGAGACTGCTGCTCTACCGGTTGAGCTACGCGCCTGTGGAGTGCTGCCCAGGAGTCGCACCTGGTTTCACGGAGTTGCAGTCCGCCGCCTAGCTGTTCGGCCAGCAGCACATGGAGTCGCCAGAGGGAATCGAACCCCCAACACGCGGTTTAGGAAACCGCCGCTCTATCCCATTGAGCTATGACGACGAAAATGGTGCCGCATCTAGGTAACGCTCCCAGCCAGCCAATAGGCACCTGATTTACAGTCAGGCCCCCGTCTTTAGGGGAATACTGCGGCAGTGTGGAGGAGGGTGTGGGAGTCGAACCCACGGATCGCTATCAACGACCGGCTGTTTTCTAGACAGCTGCAATAAACCTCTCTGCCAACCCTCCGTTGGCGGAGCATGTAGGACTTGCACCTACGGGCCTCGTATGAGGTCTACGGGTTAGCAACCCGCTGCGGTAGCTACTGCGCCAATGCTCCGAAATGGTTGTCGCGGTAGGTGCTGACCCTACGACCTCCCCGTTATCAACAGGGTGCTCTACCGTTGAGCTACGCGACAGTGGAGCCGCCTGCGGGAATCGAACCCGCATAACCGATTTGGAAGACCGGTGTTCTACCTTTGAACCAAGGCGGCGTGGCTTGCGCGGCAGGCCTCGAACCTGTGACCTCCCGGTTAACGGCCGGGCGCTCTACCAGCTGAGCTACACGCAAATGGTGGGGCAAACAATACGGAGGCAATACATCTCCGCTGGGTTTGCCCCGTGTTGGTCGCGGGAGCGGGAATCGAACCCGCATGGCCCGGCTTATGAGGCCGGTGAGTTACCTGTACTCTATCCCGCGATGGCTTCTCGGCAGGGAGTCGAACCCTGACCGGCTGAATCAGAATCAACCGTGCTAGAACCGTTACACCACCGAGAACGTTTCGACCAGCGGCCGCGGCGACCGATACGCTGCTGTACACATCTTCTTACGACGCGGCAGCCAAGTGGCAGGGCTGCCTTGGTTTTCCGATGTCGTATCGGCCGTTGCGGCCGCTGGTCTGGAGGCGCTGCAATCGCCCGCCCCCGTGTTGCCGTGGTTTCCGCGCGTCGCGGCTTTGGCACTCACGGCTTGCCGCCCTCCCGGCGCGATGCCGTTCGGGCCTTACCCCTTCCGGGGCGCATATTCTGTACTCAAGGTGCGCGTCCATTCGGACGGGCGTGCGGTTTCCCGCGCGGACTCGACTGATGTAGGGAAGGCCTGCCCAGGAGTCGGAGGCAGGTGAAAATTGCCCGTGAAGGAAGTGGTCAGTCTTCAGAGAGGAGTTCAGTCGAGTCCGCGAGGGAAAACGCTTCGGCTATTCGGGTTTGCGCCCGGTGAGCCAGTCGAGTGAGCAGTCCATCCAGTCGGCGAGCGTGATTGCCTCCTGAAGCGTGAACGGCTTTTCGCCGGTCAGCTTGTAGTGGACCGCGTTCCAGCAGATGCCTAGTACGTCGGCGACCTTCTGCTGGGTGATTCCGTGCTCGGCGATATATGCCGAGACTTTCCTTGCGAAGTCGTTGTCCATCCCATTCCTCCTTTCCGGGAACTCGCTTGCTCCCCGTTGGGAGCTTTCGATTACAGATATTGCTCCCCGTTGGGAGCTTTGTCAACATCTTTTTGGTTAAAATTACTCTCGATAGGGAGTAAGGAGTTGCCATGATTCTTTTGAAGGGTCTTCCAGACATCCTCGCCTCTCGAGGAATGAAGCCAGCAGACCTATGCAGAATTAGCGGTCTGAGCAGCGGTTTAATCTCCAGTTACATGAGCGGGGCGAAGACGCCGACGCTGAAAAGCGCCGTCACAATCGCGGAGTCGCTCAACGTCTCCCTAGACGAGCTTGTTGGCAGAAAGCCTTCACATTTCGCGCCTCCGCCGCTCACGCACGATGAGGCCGAACTGCTCGACGACTACCGCAAATGCACGCAGGAGGCCAAGGACAAGGTTTCCGAATACGCCGAGTTCCAGGGTGCGATGAGTGCTGAGTAGGCTCGCGAACACGAGAGGAGACGAATATGGTGACGAGGCTCCGGGCGCTCAGGGCGAGGGCCGGGTACCCGAACGGCAAGGCCTTCAGCGATGCAATCGGAATGAAATACGACACGTACCAGAGCTATGAGTCCGGAAAGCGAAAGATGTCGCTCGAGCGTGCGGCGGAGATTGCCGACGGGCTTGGATGCACGCTGGACGAGCTTGCCGGGCGCACACCGCCGAAAAGAAAGGAGGACTATCTCAGACAGTGGCTTCTCGACAGCTACGAGGCCTGCACTGTCGAGCGAAAGAGACGCCTCTTGGACTACGCACGCGACCAGGCGAAAATGTCCGAGGGAGAGTCAGACGATTAGAAAGATGGGCGTCGCCACCCGCCAAGATGCACGACGCCCCACGGGGCCGACCCGCTTACAGCAGGAGGGCAGGTAAATTATGCCACGCATGAGGGCAGAGAAGGGTTCGATTGCCAAACTCGACCGCAACAGGTACCGCATACGCTATTGGGGAGACAAGCGTGACGGCAAGGGATACAGGAGACTCAGCTCCAACTTCACAGGCACGCTCACGGAGGCTCGCAGGGAGCGAGACAGGCTGATCGAGCTGCACTCAACCGACGAGCGCAGGACATACACAGTGCGTTACGTATTTGACACGCTGTACTGGCCGTCATGCGAGAAGCGTTTAGCAGAGAACACGCTGAACATGTACAGGTCGACATGGCGTAGGTACGTCGAGCCTAAGTTCGGGGACTGCTTGCTCTCGTCGGTCAGACCGCTCGCCATCCAGGAGTGGATAGACTCCATGACGAAAAACCAGGCCCAGCGTGCCGTTAACATGCTGTCCGGAATCTACCGCACCGCCGTCAAGTTCGAGCTTACCGATTCCGACCCGACCTCCGTCGGCCTCGAGATGCCTGGCGATGTGGCGAAGATGGACGCCGGAGTGTATGACATGGCGGAGCTTGTCCGCATGGCGGAACTGCTGCACGGCTCGCGCATGGAGGGTGTATTCCTGCTCGGTGCGTTCGGATCATGCCGTCCGGGCGAGGCTGCTGCCGTCGACCCTGCGTCGGTCGAGCTTGTCAGGGCCGACAACGGGACGGCCTGCGCCGTCGTCCCAATCGAGCGCGAGGCCGTACGCGGGCAAGGCGTCGTCGAGCGCGTTAAGACCGAGAGCAGCCGACGCCATGTCGTCGTTCCCGGCAGATGGGGTGAACGTCTCGCGGAAATCGCCGATGAACGAGTCGATGGCGGACACTGCCTTTTCATCGAGAACATGAAGGGCGAACCGCTCACGTCCGCGAGGATGAAGGCGATATGGGAGCGCGAGGCCGAAAGGCTCGGGTTCGAGTACCACCCGTTGCGCAACCTCCGTAACTCATGGCGCACGAGCTGGCAGTACGAGGTCAGGATTGCACCAGACACCCTAGAGGTCTTGATGGGTCATTCCGGTTCGAGCGTGTCAGCCAAGCACTATGTCCGCGCCAGTTTAATGATGCTCGTCAACACGGTTGCGGACGCGTTTCAGGAAGCAGGCCTTGTTCCATAGGGACTTTTAGGGACCAAACCGTTTTATGCAAGCCTTTTACCTGCGGTTTTATTACTTGTAAATATCAGTCGTTATGATATACCTACTGGCCTGCGAGATAAACCCCAAAATGAAGGCGACGTGATGATGCAGCCCCTTGGTGCAAAGTAACCTGCCCCCTTTGCACCAAATTAGGACCAGAGGAGGTCGCTGCGGGTGATGGTGGCGCCGATGGCAAAGGGCATGCAGGCGATGACCGGATACAGGTAGCGCATGTAGGTCGAGCCGTTGCAGGGACCGATCAGGCACACGGCGAGCACGCCCAAAAGCGGCACCCAAATGGCCAGCCCGCGCCACGAATGACGACGTAGCAGATAGGCCACCACGGCGATCATGATCCACACATAGGTGGCCGAGCTCATGGCGAGCGAGATAAACGGGATGCGTTGCACTGCCACGCGATACAGGTTGATCAGGTGGTCGCACCAGCGCACAACCTTGCTATCGACCGGATGGAAGTCAAAGTACTTGAGGTTATCGGGCTTCGCCATGATCTCGGCACTGCGCGCCGTGCTGTAGACCCACGCATCGCGGGCACTCGGATAAAAGTAGCCGTAGTAGTTATTGATAAGCGCCGAGATATAACACTCGGGATCCTTTTTGAACATCTGGGCCCACACCTCGAAATAGGCCTTGATGTCCTCCTGCGAGGCGTACTCGTTAAAGCAGTTCTTGACGGCATCGGACTTGTCGGGGTTGTAGCGGCGGCCCAGGTTCTCGTACTTGAGTACGTGGTCGATCACGGCACGCTCTTCGTCGGTCACCGAACCGTCGCAAGGAGCCTCCACGATGGTGCCGTCCTCCTTAACCGTGGGGTTGACGCCCGAGTTGAGACCGTCGTGCTTTTGGACGAAACGAGCCGTCTGCTGGAACGGAATCGAGAGGATTTCGCGCTTGGAACCAGGCGTGATGTCGTGCGCCGGCATAAAGACCTTGGTGAAGTACATATTAGAGGCAAGGCAGAGCGCGAGCACCGCGAGAACGCCAACCCAGCGGAAACGCGGGATGGCGCCCGAAGGCGCAGCGCCAGTCTGCTTGGCTGCACGACGAGCCACATGCGCATCCCATGCGCAAAACGCCGCCGCGATTACGCATGCCGCCAGGGGAAACACCAGGCCGCCGTTGCGCAGAAACGTGGAACCCATGGCGCCCAGAGCGAGCAGTAGCCAGTCGTGGCGCGCAAAGAGCACGGGGGCCTTCTCGCCCGCTCGCTCGACATTGGCATCACGACGGGGCAAGCCACATGCCACGAGCTTGACGGTCTGTACCAGCAGCACCAAGAACGCGTCGGCAAAGAGCACGTCTTTGGTGAGCAACGCCGCGTAGTTAGAGAACATCGGCATAAACGCAAAGAACAGCAGGATCGCACCGCGAACCGGCAGACTCACGCCCAGTTTGCGCAGCGACGAGATGGAATAGGCCATGCAGGCGGCCGTAATGACGAACTGAGCGCAGGTGTAGATGGCAAGACCTGCGTTGGCGCTGTTGAACAGTGAAAGCCCCAGCTGGACGCACGAACCGATGATAGCCGTGTGCACCACGGGGTGATGTCCGTTGAGCAACACATTGGGATTGAGCAGACGCAGGTAGTCACTCGTGCCGTTGGGGTAGTTGAACCACTGGCGAATCTGCGCACCCGTATCTCCCATAAAAAGACCGGGCAGCGAAGCGATAAGCGTGGGCGCCCAGGCGATCATAAGCACCAGGAAGGGCCCGGCAAAGGGATGGACCGAGAGCACGGCGTGAGCCACACGCCATACGCGGCCAAAGTGCGCTTCGGAAAACGGAATGCGCCGAGAGCTCAGCCAATCTAGACATTCAAAAGCCAGGTAGAAGGCAACGACCGCCAAGAGCATCCAGCCCGCACCGCCTATCCAGGCGCAAATGATGCGTGCCTTGTCGCCAAGCACGATCTCGGCCGAATCGGTGAGGTCGTAGCTACGGCCAAACACCATGCAGACGGCAAAGAACAGCGACGGAAGAATCACCGAGGGACGCCAAGCGTCGCCGCGGCCAAAGAATACGTAGCGAAACGGCAGCGTGAGCAGGCAGGCAAGCGCAAGCAGCATGACCGCGTCGGTATGGCCGGCAAACGAGAGGAGCACCTCGTAGCACACGTACAGCATGCCCGAGGCTTTGGGGTCAATCGCCAAGACTGCGTTGCTCGACACCGGGGCGGGATCGATGGAAAACGCCGTGGTCGCCAACAGCGCGAGCAAAAATGCGATGAGCGTCTGCTTGGCGGGGTAGCGCTTAAACCAGACGATGCGGGCAGCGTCGCGCGCAGCCGTTGTGGAGAGGTCGGAATCCTTCACAGTCCGAAAGCCTTTCTAGAAACCTGCCAAAAAGGGACAGGTTTATTTTGGCAGGTTTTATCTGGGAAAACGTTACGGTTCCGTCATCGTTGCCCAGCGAACCACCACAAAGGTGCCTGTCCCCTTTGTGGTGGTCTTGGTTAGGCGTCGAGGTAGATGCGCTGGGGGCGATTGCGGTGTCGGGCGAAGATGATGAGCGCCAGGCCGGCGATCACGAGCGGCAAACTCAGCAGCTGACCCATGGTGATGACGCCGCCCAGCAGATAACCCAGCTGGGCATCGGGCACGCGCACGAACTCAACGAGAAAGCGGACGATGCCGTACCCCATCACGAACACGCCCATAAACGTACCCTGGGGCAGCAGCGGCTTTTTGCGGCTGAGCACCTGCAGAATGCAAAAGAGCACAATACCCTCGAGGAATGCCTCGTAGAGCTGGGAAGGATGGCGCGGCATATCACCCGCGGTGCCGCCAAAGATCACGCCCCAGGGCAGATCGGTCGGGGCGTCCGGAAGCCCTGCGGAATAGAAATCATCCCCCAAAACAGTCAAGTCAAAAAGTGAGGAGTATTACACGATGAAAGAAA
>CAJMOL010000009.1 GCA_905215095.1 uncultured bacterium
GACATTTTCCCAGATAAAACCGACCAAAATAAACCTGTCCCTTTTTGGCAGGTTTTGGGGTGACGAGGGCTTGCACTTTAGCGTGCGACAGCGGATAATGCCGAGCATTCAAGAATTCGCCAATTGTTGCCGTTAATTGATAAAGGAGGCCCCGTATGGCCATGGAATTCAAGCGCAGGTTGCCCATCCCCATGGAGATCCGCGAGGAAATGCCGCTTTCTGCCGAACTTACCGCCAAAAAGCAGGCATTTGACGCCGAGGTCGCCAAAGTCTTTACCGGCGAGGACGCACGTAAGGTGCTCATCATCGGCCCATGCTCTGCCGACCGCGAGGATTCGGTGCTTGAGTACATGAACCGACTGGCCAAGACCGCCGAGGAGGTCAAGGACAAGCTCATCATCATTCCGCGCGTCTACACCAACAAGCCGCGCACCAAGGGCACTGGCTACAAGGGCCTGCTGCACAACCCCGACCCCGAGGCGCCCGATGACCTGCTCGAAGGCGTTAAGGCCATCCGCCACATGCACCTGCGCGTTATTGAGGAAACGGGTTTCTTTACCGCCGACGAGATGCTCTATCCGTCCAACTACCAGTACCTCGTCGACCTGCTGAGCTATGTTGCCGTGGGCGCACGCTCGGTCGAGAACCAGGAGCATCGCCTGGTATCGAGCGGCATTTCGGTGCCCGTCGGTATGAAGAACCCCACCGCCGGTTCCACCACCGTTATGCTCAACTCCATCTACGCCGCGCAGGCACATCAGAGCTTTATCTTCCGCAACTGGGAGGTTGAGTGCGACGGCAACCCGCTCGCACACGCCGTCATGCGTGGCTACATCGGTCTCGATGGGCGCACCTACCCTAACTACCACTACGAGCACCTGGAGCGCCTGGCCGAGCGCTATACCGAGCATGCCGGCTACGCCAATCCGGCAGCGGTCATCGACTGCAACCACGACAACTCGGGCAAGCGTCCGCTGGAGCAGTATCGCATTTGCAAGGAGGTGCTCGACAGCTGCCGCCGCAACGAGTCCATCTCCAAGCTGGTCAAGGGCTTTATGATCGAGTCCTACCTAGAAGACGGCAACCAGCCGGTCGACGGCGGCGTCTTTGGCAAGTCGATCACCGACCCGTGCCTGGGCTGGGAAAAGACCGACTACCTCATCCACGAGATCGCAGAGCGTATTTAGTTACGCGGTTTTACCAAACCGCGTAACGGCTCGACGCTGCAAACGCCCCTAAGCGGCAATCTGACGTTCAATCGTCGGTCGCGTACCCAAAGTACGCTTCCCTCCTCTTTCACGTCACCTTGCTCGCCTAGGGGCGCTTTCGCTGACTTATGCTCGACCTGCGATTGTTTTGCTTTAGGTCGCCTATTCGCTGTAGCGGGTGGCGATGGCGGCTCGCACCATGCCGGCACTCATGAGGTAGGTCACCAGGAAGTAGCCACCGTATGCTGCCAGGAAGATTGCACAGGTGAGGCCCACGGTGCCGCCGATACTCATATTTCCGAAAATACTCACCAGCTCGATGATCACCTTAAGTGCCACAAAGGAGTGCGCCAGGCCCACTGCCAGCGGGAACAGGAAGAATACCGCCTGCTGTGCCATCACCGAATGGCGAATCTGGCGGTCGTCGCAGCCGATCTGTGCCAGCACACGATAGCTGCGGCTGCCGTCGGCCACGTTGGAAAGTTGCTGGATCGACAGAATCGCCGCGCATGCAACGACCAATACAAAGCCGATGTAGATGGCTAGGTAGCTAATAAGACCGTTCATTTGCGCTGCTTGCGCGTACATCTCGGAGCGTGTGATGAAGGTTCCCCACGACCCCGGCTCCTTGCCGTCAACGAGCAGATTGTCGTGCACAGTGTATTTAATACTCTCGTCTGCCTCGGTCGTATCCATCCCCTGTTTGTAGTTAACGAGCAGGCTACTGGAATACGGCTGCAGATTAAGTTGGGACAACAGCTCGTCGGCAACGACGACGGTACCCGGATTACTGCCCATCGCCGAGTTGGCGATGGCCGCCGTATCTTCGTCCGACTTATCGGTTGCGGGCTTGAGCGTATGCCCGCCCAAGGTAAGGGCATGGCCGCCAGCCATATACTTGGTGTACAGGTCGACCAGCTCGCCGCCCATATCACACGTGAGCAGATACTGGTCGTGACCGATATGCACCGGCTCCTCGCCCATCATCTGACGCAGTTTGTTGTACTGGCTCGCCGGCGTCACAAACAGACCCATCGTATCGGCATTGCTACCCCCGAACGCCTTGGGAAGCTTTTCGCCCATGGTCTTGCACATCTCACTTGGGGTCACCGAAGGATCCGAACCGCCAAACGGGTAACTCAGATACGAATCGATCTGCACATGTTCACCGGCAACATCGGCGATATTGACCTTCTTGCCGGTCTCGTTGTTGTTGCCCGCCGACTTGCCCTTACCGTGCCATGCGGGGTACAAATCGACCGTTGTATCGGCCAACACCATGCGATCGGCCTCAGACGGATTGACATACTCTTTGTAGTAGTCGAGCGTATCGGGCGTGTAATAGACATACGTCTGAGACACGTCAACAGGGTTATAGCGCTCCAGGTTTTCATTCATCACGTTGGCAATTGACATACCGCACGTCACCGAGGTGATGGCCAAAAACAGGAGCATCGCGATGACGCCCATCGAAAAGCACACCGTGTTGACCTTGGCCGCAAGCTGGCGCACGGTAAACATGTTGAGGCCGCGCCAATACACGCCGCGCAGGCTCTGCAGCAGCTTGATGAGCATGCCCGAGAGTCCCCAGAACAGGGCAAAGGTGCCCACGGTAACCATAGCGGTCGTAATACCAAACTGGTTCATGGCCTCTTGCAGCTTGCTGTCCGTCGCGGTTAGCGGGAACCCATCACGTAGCAGACGGTAATAGGCCACGCCCACAAGCACCGCGCCCACGGCAAAGATGGCAATCGCGATCCAGGGGTTGCGTGTCTTGATGCTCTCGTTGCGACGCTCGGCACCCATAAGCTCGATGAGTTTGGTACGACGCACGGCGCGGAGGTTCAGCAGTAGCGTGAGCACAAACATTACGAGCATGCAGGCAAGGGTCAGATTGAACGCATGCACCGAGAAAAAGAAGTGGAAATTGGCGATCTGTGTTTTAAAGAGCGAGGCCGTAAAGAACGTCATGAGCTGGGAAAGTCCCACACCCAGCACAATGCCGGCGACAAAGGCGCCGACCGAGACAATCACCGTCTCGAGCGCCATGATCGTGGCGACGCGCCCGCGCCCCATACCGAGCACCTGGTACAGGCCAAACTCCTTCTTGCGGCGTTTCATGATGAAGTTATTGGCATACACCATCAAAAAGGCCATGACACCGGCCAAAAAGTACGTCAGGTCGCCGAGCATGCTGCCCATAACCTGCGCCAAGCCCTCTTCATCGATTCCGGCGATGTCGACCTGCATCGAGATGGTGTTAAAGGCATAGAAGACCGTGACGCCCAGGGTGAGCGTCAAAAGGTAGACAAGGTAGTCGCGACCGGCGCGGCGGACGTTGCCCCAAGCGAGTTTACAGAGCATCGGAGCCCTCACCGCCCATCATGGCAACGACCTCCATAATGCGGTCGAAAAACTCTCGGCGGTCGGTGTCGCCGCGGCGCAGCTCGGTGAAGATCTTGCCGTCGCGAATAAACAGCACGCGGCTCGTGTAGCTGGCGGCAAAGCTGTCGTGCGTGACCATGAGCACGGTGGCGCATAGGCGGCGGTTAAGGGCCTCCAGGCTCTCGAGCAGCAGGCGAGCGCTCTTGGAATCGAGGGCGCCGGTGGGCTCATCGGCCATGATCATGGTGGGGTCGGTGACGAGCGCGCGAGCCGCGGCAACGCGCTGCTGCTGACCGCCGGACATCTGGTAGGGATACTTGTCGAGCACCTGACTGATGGACAGGCGCGCTGCCACATCCTGCACGCGGGTCGAGATCTCTGCCGAGTTTGTGCGGGCGATGGTGAGCGGCAGGGCGATGTTCTCGCGTGCCGTGAGCGTATCGAGCAGGTTGGAGTCCTGGAAGATAAAGCCGAGCTCCTCGCGGCGGAACTGCGAAAGCTTAGCCTGCTTCATGCGTGTTACGTCCTGCCCGTTGATGCGGATCGTGCCACTTGTGGCGCTATCGATGGTCGACACGCAGTTGAGCAACGTCGACTTGCCCGAGCCCGAAGCGCCCATGATGCCAACGAATTCACCGCGGTTGACGGTAAAGCTGACGTCGTTGAGCGCGCGGGTCACGTTGCCCAGCGCTCCATATACCTTTTCGAGATGCGCGACCTCCAGTACCGGGGTCGCCATGTGCGTGGTTTGCATACCGAGTCCTTTCTTGCGATTAGTCTACGGCATCTATAGTCGCAAGAAGACGAGTCGGCTACCATCGATATGGCTTACGCTTGCCTTACCGTTGTGTAAGGTACGGGTAGCTAGCCTGCCACGCGTTGATGTTGAGAGAGGACTCCTGTTGAAGACTATTCATGTTGCCGCTGGGATCATTCGCAAGGATGGATCTGACGAGCTGCTTGCCGTGCAGCGCGGCTACGGCGACATGCGGGGACTTTGGGAGTTCCCGGGCGGCAAGCTCATGCGCGGCGAGACACCCGAAGACGCCGTACGCCGCGAGCTTATGGAAGAGTTGCAGGTAAAAGTCACCAACCTGCGTGATTTCTATACCGTTGAGTACGACTACCCCGATTTCCATCTCTCCATGGAGTGCTACTACTGCTCACTCGCCGATGAATCCGATGAGCCCCAGAAGCACGACCGCCAGCTCGATATCCGCTGGATTCCGCGCACCTCGCTTGCCACGGTGGAATGGATGCCCGCCGACAAGGGACTCATTGATGCCCTGATTGAGTTGAAGGAAGACCGGCTTGAGGCCAACGGCGCTGCCAACGACGCCGAGGCCACCGCGACCGACGAGCCCGCCACCAAGCCCAAGCGCGCACCTAAGCGCCGTAGCAAAAAGCGCCCCAAACCAGGTCTGCTCGACGGCATCGATACCTCGGACCTTTCCGCCGACGAGCGCGAACTGGTCCGCCGTCGCGCCGCCATAAAAAAGTCCATGAAGGGCAACAAACGCGCGAACACCAAGCCCGAGCTGCTCGTACGACAGCGCCTGCGCGCCGCGGGCCTTACGGGCTATCGCTTGGAATGGAAGGTTCCCGGCAAGCCCGACATCGCCTTTCCCGGGCGCAAGATCGCCATCTTCGTCAACGGCTGCTTTTGGCACCGCTGCCCCAAGTGCAATCCGAGCCAGCCCAAGCGCAACGTTGAGTTTTGGGAGGCAAAGTTCCGTCGCAACGTCGAGCGCGACCGTGCCGCCGTGGCAGCACTCACTCAAATGGGCTGGACGCCCATAACCATCTGGGAATGCGAGCTCAAAAAAGACCGCATCGACACCACGATGGAAAAGGTCATCGAGCAGGTGCGCGCCGCAGAGCCGCAGCGCTAACAGCGAGCATTCACACGCTCCGCACGTCCGCGCCACATCCACGTCACAAACCTTAGAAAGCCCTTAAGCTCAAAACCTTTCAAGAGTGTTACTCGATAGCTTTTACCTGCGGTTTCATCGTAACACCAAACCAGGTTAAGCCTTTCTTTAGCGCTTCTTTGCAGCAGCCGCGGCATAATACTGCCAGCGCACGGGACCTAGCAGCATACCCCGAGCGCAATCTATTGGTGGACATCGAGGAGGCCGCATAAGCATGCATTCTTCCAATGACGCAGCACAGCAGCCATCCCTAAAACATGCAAACCTTTTCTCCTTCCCCCCGACACAGAGAGACGGCTTCCTCGACTCCCCCACCACAAAAGCCAAACGCTCAACCGACCAGAGCCACAACTTGCGAGCATCGTTCGAAAAGCTCCAAGCATCCCTAGACAAGGCGTTCCCCGAACAGGCAAGAGCAATCTAAGCCCATCGCGCTTTATACTGATGCCATGCGAAACATGGATCACATAGAATTGCACCGCGGAGGACGCGAGGAAGCGTTTCCCGAGACCGCCGAAGACTGGCCCTATATTGCCGAACGCGCAGAATTCGCTCGCTATCCGGGCAATTCCGTCCCCTGGCACTGGCATTCCGAAGTTGAACTTTTCTACATGGAGCAGGGAGCGATTGACTATCGAACGCGCGCGGCTCATGAGCACGTACGCTTTGAGGAAGGGTCCGCCGGCTTTATCAACGGCGGCGTTTTGCACAGCACGCTGCAATCACCCAATTCGGCACCAGCCATTCAAATGCTGCATATCTTTCAGCCGTCGATGCTCGGCGATCCCGCGGGACGTCTCCAAAAGCGCTACATCAACCCATTGCTTCAATGTCGAGGCGTCGATGTGCTCAAATGGTCGCCCACCAACCCCGACGATACGCCCTTTATCGATTTGCTAAAGAGTTCCTTTTACCACGACCTTCAACGGCCGCAGAACGAGATGGCGCTTCGGAATAGTTTGTCAGAGCTCTGGATTCAGATTTACGCCAAGGCCGAACCGCTCTTTTCCTCCGACAACGCCTCTTGGATGACCAGCCGCGACGTACAGTTCAAGGCAATCCTGGACTTTATCCGCGCAAACTATGCAGCCGCTGTAGATGTGCCCCAGATAGCATCTGCAGCCGGCGTAAGCGAAAGAGAGTGTTACCGCATTATCGAAGCTTGCGCAGGAACGACCCCGGCGGCATATCTACGCGCATACCGCATAAACCGTGCTTGCGAACTTTTGGCACACACCACGCGAACGGTACAGACAGTCGCGCGCCAATGCGGATTTATAACAGCAAGCCATCTTGGCCAGGTATTTAAAGAACAAATGGGGTGCACTCCTTCGAGCTATCGAGCAGCGAGGCAGAATCTCGATAGCACCAGGCAGAAATCCCGCTAGCCCTTCTTCTGTCACTGCATCAAACTTGCAGGCAAACAACGGATAGGAGCAACCATATGAAGCACTTTGACTATATCGTGTTTGACGTTGATGGGACATTGGCAGATACAGAAGAAAGCGTGCTGTCATCGCTTGGCCAGATTGTCCAAGAAGAAACCGGCAAAACGCTCCCCCGACACGAGCTTGAATTTGCCCTCGGCATACCCGGCAAGAACGCCCTTGAGAAACTTGGGATCTACTCACAGGCAACGCTGGATCGCTGGTGCCAAGTTGCCGCCAGCTTTAAAAGCACCATCAGCGTGTTTCCAGGTTTGCTTGAAGTCATCGCAACACTCGCCGATAGCGGCTGCAAACTTGGCATCGTCTCCTCACGTGCGCGCGACGAATACGCAGAAGAAATTGCACCCCTTGGCTTCGATAAGTATTTTGAGCACATCATCCTTGTCGAAGACACAACCGAACATAAACCCGCACCCGCTCCCATGCTCGAATATCTCCGGCGTACGGGCGCGAATCCTGGCAACGTCGTCTACGTTGGCGACACCGTCTACGACGAACAATGCGCAACTTCAGCAGGGGTCAGTTTTGCCAGAGCAGCATGGGGATCACACCAAGACATCCCAAACGCCACCTACAACCTCAAAACCCCCAACGACCTACTAACCCTAACAACCAAATAACCCACGCGTCCCACCCTTTCAGCCCTAACGCCACAAGGGCGACGACCTCGAGAAGGTCAACTTGGGAGGGACGAGGGCTTAGTTCCCCAATCTTTCCGCAGGGGGCAAAAAGCCTCGCCGCACGAAGTGCGCGGCGAGGCTTTTTGCATGCCCGAGGACGATTGGGGAACTAAGCCCTCGTCCCTCCCCGGGATATGTAGCGAGTCGGAGTACCCTTGCTGTTACTCTGCTTTGCCCACAGAGTTGAGGTTGGTCATGCGGATCTTAACCAGCTCGGTGATCTCACGCATGCCCTCCTTGGCCGGCTTCTTAGGATCGAAGCAGGCGGGGTTCTCGGCCATGTAGGCCATGAAGCCCTTGGTGTAAGCCTGACGCAGCTCGGTGGCGTAGTTAACCTTGCAGATGCCGTTCTTCACGGCCTCGGCGACCTGCTCATCGGGCACACCGGAGGTGCCGTGCAGAACCAGCGGCACGTCGACGGCGTCGCGGATGGCCTTGACCACGGACTGCTCGATGTGCGGATCGCTCGTGTACACGCCGTGGCTGGTGCCAACGCCAATAGCGAGGGAGGTGCAGCCAGTGCGCTCGACGAACTCCTTGGCCTCGGCCGGATCGGTGTAGGGGCTCTCGCCCTCAACCGCGGGACCGTCGTCCTCCTTGCCGCCAACCTTACCGAGCTCAGCCTCGACGGGCACGCCCATGGCGCGGCCAGCATCGGCGACGGACTTGGTCAGGGCGATGTTGTCCTCGAAGGACTCGTGCGAACCGTCGATCATGACAGAGGTATAGCCGGTGCGGAAGGCCTGCATGCAGCGGTCATAGCCATCGCCGTGATCGAGGTGCAGGGCGACGGGCACGGAAGCGCGCTCGGCGGCAGCCTTGACCATGCCGTAGAAGTAATCCAGGCCAGCGGTCTTAATGGTGCCCGGGGTGGTCTGCATGATGACGGGGGACTTGGTCTCCTCGGCAGCGGCCAGAACGGCCATAACAAACTCGAGGTTCTCGACGTTGAACGCGCCGACGGCGTAGTGGCCGGCCTGAGCGTCCTTGAGCATCTTTTCGGTGGTAACAAGTGCCATGAGCGTTTGCTCCTCTCCCTCGCCCGCATCTGGACATCGGGCGTAGTCGTTCACAAGGCGTTTCACCTTGCGTTTTGCTGCGCCCATTGTATGAAAATCGACGGCGTCGCACGTATGAGATATCACCGGCACACAGGTCAAGACACTCGTTTTTGAAAAGCAAACGGAAGGGATTCGCGCCGGATCCCTCTATACGACATTGCAGTTTTCAAGCGAATCATCTTTCTTTTATAGAAAAGATAAGTAATCGAAAGGCGTTTTCTTACTTAAAAAGAAAATGAACGAAAATAGACTCAACACAATTCCTGCAAATTTAAGTTAAGGATGGAGCAGCTATGGCCCATGCAACAACCCGAGCCTTCGCCGATGAGCGTCGCGCTGCCATCATGGAGATGCTCGAACATAACGCCTCGGTGCAGGTGGCAGAAATCGCCCAGACCTTTGGCGTGTCCTCCGTTACCGCCCGTGCCGACCTAGACGCGCTCGCCGAGTCCGGCAAGCTACGCCGCACGCATGGTGGCGCCGTGTCGCTCCAGAAGCGACTGACCGTATCCACCCAGGATCGCCGCATCAATGTCAACGTCGCCGCCAAGCAGGCCATCGCACAAAGCGCCATTGAACTCGTCGGCAATGGCGACACCCTACTCGTCGATTCGGGCACCACC
This sequence comes from uncultured bacterium, assembly GCA_905215095.1. Taxonomy (GTDB): domain Bacteria; phylum Actinomycetota; class Coriobacteriia; order Coriobacteriales; family Coriobacteriaceae; genus Collinsella. Next base: position 9,337 of record CAJMOL010000009.1, read on the forward strand.
GCTCTCGAGTTTGTCCGGCTCCTTGACCAGCGCGATGGCATCACCGTCATCACGGCCGACATTACCATTGCCGATTACATCGACGAAAGCATGCCCTCGGTCGATGTCGTCATGCTGGGCGGGGCGCTGCGCAAAGGCCATCGTTATTTGTACGGACCGCTCACTATGCAGGCGCTCCAAATGGTCCACGCCGACCTTGCCGTCATGTGCCCTGGAGCTTTTGTTCCCGGCTGCGGCTTTACGACCGACTTTCCGCAGATGGCCGAGACCAAAGCGGCTATGGTCGGTGCCGCCCGTCAAAGCGTCGCCCTTATGGACGCCAGCAAGGTTAACGGACGCGGCATGTACCGCTTTGCCGAGCTGACCGATGTCGACACCATCGTGATGGACCGTGATCCCGATGGCGCCGTCGCCACCTCACTCGCCGAGACCGTCGACGACGCCCGCCCAAATCTCGTCATCGCCGGCGCTTAAACAAAAACCACCACAAAGGTGCCTGTCCCCTTTGTGGTGGTTTTGCTCGTTAAAAGCGAAATATCGCTACTTGGACAGCTCGTCGGCGAGAACCTCGATCTGAGCGCGCGAGGCGTCGTTGAGCGAGCCCAGCACGGTCACCTTGTTCTGCGCCAGGGTGATGTCCTTCATGCCCTCGAGCTCCTTGGTCATAACCTTGGCAGCGGTGGGCGCCCAGGAGCCGGCCTCAACGAGCGCCACCGTACGGTTCTGATAGGCGTGCTCGGCAAGCGTGTGGATAAAGGTGCTCATGAACGGGAAGATCTCGCCCTGATAGGTGATGGAGGCGAGCACCAGACGGTCATAGCGGAACGCATCCTCAACGGCCTCGGCCATGTCGTCGCGAGCCAAGTCAAAGACGGAAACCTTCTGGCCGCGAGCCTCGAGCGCAGATGCAAGCTCCTCAACGGCGGCCTTCAGGTGCCCATACACACTCGCATAGGCGATCGTGATGCCCTCGTCCTCGGGCTGATAGCTCGACCAGGTGTTGTAGGTGTCGAGGTAATAGCCCAGATTCTCGGTAAGAACAGGACCATGGAGCGGACAGATGATCTGGATATCCAGATCGGCGGCCTTCTTGAGCACGGTCTGCACGAATTTGCCGAATTTACCGACGATGCCAAAGTAGTAGCGGCGCGCTTCGCAAGCCCAGCCTTCCGGGTCCTCGATGTCGTTGGCGCCGAACTTGCCAAAGCCGTCGGCACTAAAGAGCACCTTGTCGGTGGACTCGTAGGAGAAGATCACCTCGGGCCAGTGCACGTTGGGGGCGCCGACAAACGTTAGGCTATGGCCACCCAGGTCGAGCACGTCGCCCTCTTTGACGACCATCTTACGCTCGGGGTAGTCGGTGCCAAAGTAGTTGACCATCATGCGGAAGGCGCCCATGCTGGCCACAATCTGTGCCTGGGGGTAGCGCTCCATAAAGGCGGCGATGCCAGCAGAGTGATCAGGCTCCATGTGATGGATAACCAGGTAGTCGGGCGTACGTCCATCGAGCGCGGCCTCGAGGTTGCCGAGCCACTCGTCGACAAAACCACCGTCGACCGAATCGGCGACAGCAATCTTCTCGCCCAAGATAACGTAGCTGTTGTATGCCATACCGTTCTCGGACACATCGTACTGGCCCTCGAACAGGTCAATGTCGTGATCGTCGACGCCAACGTAGCGGATATCCTTGGTGATCTCCATCAGGCAAAGCCTCCTAGATAGACAAAATAACCCGTCTATCATAGCACTCGGCAGCATTCCAACTGTTATCTGCCGGCATCATTACCGATTGTTATTGAAATACGATAAATCGCCGTTTACCTGCGCAAACTATGAGCGTGGTATCGCCGTACTATGTCGAATAATGAGCTGGCCGGGAATACGAATGGCAACGGTTTTGCCCGCCGTACCCGCCTCGGGAACCGCATGCTCGAATACCTCGCGTCCGCGCTGATGTAGATCGAATCGCACGGTCGTGAGCTCGTTGTGCGCCACAAAATCATCGAGCGAATCATCGACGCCCACCACGCTCACGTCCTCGGGCACGCGCAGACCGCTATCGCGCAGCGCTGCAATCGCGCCATTTGCCATCTGGTCGTTTGCCGCGTAAATCGCCGTCATGGTGCGATCGTGCTCGGCCAGGTACCTGCCGGCCTCGTAGCCGCTGTTGGCAGACCAGTCGCCCTCGAGCGGCTCTGCCGGCTCGATGTGTTTACGCTCGAGCGCATCCTGCCAACCGGCTCGACGAAATTGCTCGTCGACCGAGAACGACGGGCCGCCAATATAGCGAATCTGCCCGTGCCCCAGCTTAAACAGGTGATCCATAAGCAAGAGCGAGCAGCCGTAATGATCGGAGTCTACCGTGGTCACCCGCGGGTGCGCGTACATGGTAACGATGACCGTGCCAATGCCCGGCAGTGGATCAAACGTCTCAAAATCGGGCGCCATGCGGCTCATGCCGATGATGATGCCGTCCACCGGCAGTGCGGCCATACGACGCGTGGCCTCGGCAAGCGAAAACTCCTCGGTCTTGGACATCTCGACCAGCGTGATGGCGCAATTATGCTCGCGAGCAGCGCTGGCGATGCCGTCGATCATTGAGAGGTTGCCAAACTTGGTGACATCGTTGATGCATAGGCCGACCGAATGGTAACGGCCGTCGCGCAGCGAGCGACCGGCATAACTCGGACGAAAGCCGAGCTCTTGCATAGCAGCCTGCACGCGCTGGCGCGTCTGCTCGTTAACGTTGGGCAAGCCGTTGGCGACGCGCGAAACCGTCTGCTGCGAAACGCCGGCAGCGCGGGCGACGTCAGCCATGGAGACCGGACGCGAACTGGTATCGTTGGACGGGCGCCTTGCCACAGGATCACCTTCACCCTTGCGAGATCTGAATAGCGTGCATGCCGGCCCGGGCAGAAATACACCCCGCGCCGAGGCCCGCTATCGTCGGACGCATGTTAACGTACTCTACTTTTTCTATCTGCATCTCTTCTGCTTTATAAGTCCATACGGCAGTACCGTTCACGGCTGTATTTCTACCGATTACCAGATTCTCAAAAAGTGATAAGCGTTGTGTTATGAGTACGTTAACATAGCCCGTAGCGTGCGGTATCGTGAATACTTGGTTCATGCCGCTTCAAGTTGTTAACGTACTCATAACGACGCAAAACCCACCCGGGCACGCCAAGGAAAGGACTCCCATGACCACCCCCGACGAAAAGACATTCGCCACGCTCACCAAGCTGTTCGAGGAGGAGTTTGGCCCCATCGGCGACCGCCAGGTGCTCTACGTGCACGCGCCCGGCCGTTCCGAGATCAGCGGCAACCACACCGACCACGAGGGCGGCCACGTTATCGCCGGCTCGCTCGATGTCGCCGTCGACGGCATCGCCGTGGCAACCGACTCCAACAAGATTCGCGTCGCCGACGAGGGCTATCCTACGTTTGAAATCATGCTCGACACGCTGGATATTCAAGAGTCCGAGAAGGGCACGTCCGCGAGCCTCGTCCGCGGTATGGCCCACGAGATTGCAGCTCTGGGCGTTGAGCCCCAGGGCTTCGACTTCGCCTTCACCTGCTCCGTCCCCTCGGGTGGCGGCCTTTCCAGCTCTGCCGCCGTCGAGGCCGCATACGGTCGTGCCATGGAAACCCTCTGGGGTGCACCCGCCATCGAGCCCGTCGCGCTCGCGCAGATGAGCCAGCGCACCGAGAACAACTATTACGGCAAGCCCTGCGGTCTGATGGACCAAGCCGCCGTATGTCTGGGCGGCCTTGCCTACATGGACTTTGAGGACCAGGCTCAGCCTAAAACCCAGAAGCTCGAGCTCAACTTTGAAGATCACGGCTATGCGCTTGTGCTCGTTAAAGTGGGCGCCGACCACGTGGCCGCCACCGACGACTACGCCGCCGTTCCGCGCGAGATGCAGGACGTTGCCGCCGAGTTTGGCAAGGCACGCCTGTGCGAGGTAAACGTTGCCGACTTTGACGCCAAGCTCCCCGAGCTGCGCGCCAAGCTGGGCGACCGCGCCTGCCTGCGCGCCGTTCACTACTGGTACGAGAACGGCCTGGTCGACAAGCGCTGGGCGGCCCTGAACGCCGGCGACATCGACCAGTTCCTGGTCCTGACGCGCGAGTCCGGCGCCAGCTCTGCCATGTACCTACAGAATGTCGTTGCCAAGCTGGGCTCCGAGCAGCCCTCAATGTATGCCCTGGCACTGGCCGAGCACGTGCTCGACGGCCGCGGTGCCGTTCGTATTCACGGTGGCGGCTTTGGCGGCACCATCCAGGCCTTCGTGCCGCTCGACCTGGTCGACACCTTTATCACCAAGATGAACGGCTGGCTAGGCGAGGGCTCTGCCCGCCACTACGCAATTACTGACAAGGGGGCTTACGCGGCATGGCTGTAATGACCGACGTGCGCGAGGCTGCGCAGGGCCTTATCGAATATGCCATCCACCGATCGATGATCGGACAGGACGACCGCATCTGGGCCTACAACACCATTCTGGAGTGCATCGGCGCCACGGGCCCCGCGCTCGACATGGCCTGGGCGCTCCAGGTTGAGAAACTATCGCTCTTGCACCCCGATACACTCCCCGACTTTGATCTTGAAGGCACGCTTGCCGCGCTTTCCGAGGCCGCCGTTGCCAACGGTGCCGCCGAGGACACGGCATCGGGCCGAGACCGCATCGCCATGCGCATCATGGGTGTGCTGATGCCGAGGCCTTCGGTTGTAAACGAGGAATTCAACGGCCGCATTGGTGTCAACGAGCCCCGCGCCGCAACCGACTGGTTCTACGGTCTATGCTGCGACGCCGGCTACGTGCGCCGTGCCGCCATCGCGCGCAACATCAAATGGAGTACTTCCACCAACTGGGGTGACCTGGAGATCACCATCAACCTGTCAAAGCCCGAAAAGGACCCGCGCGATATTGCCGCGGCCGGTGCCGCCAAAAACACGAGCGAGAAGTATCCCGCCTGTCAGCTGTGCATCGAGAACGAGGGCTACCCTGGACGCTCCGCCGCAGCCGACGGCGGTGCCCATCCCGCCCGTCAGAACCTGCGAGTTATCCCTATCCAGCTCGACGGCGAGCGCTGGGGCTTCCAGTACAGCCCGTATGCGTATTTTAACGAGCACTGCATTACGATGAGCTCCGAGCATCGCCCGATGCACGTGGACCGCAAGGGGCTGACCTGCCTGCTCGATTTTGTGGACCTGTTCCCGCACTACTTCATCGGCTCCAACGCCGACCTGCCCATCGTGGGCGGCTCGATCTTGTCGCATGACCACTTCCAGGGCGGCGCGCACGAGTTCCCCATGATGCATGCCGCCGAGGTCTCGCAGTTTAGCGTGCCCGGCTTTGACCAAGTCACTGGCACTGTGCTGCAGTGGCCGCTCTCGGTGCTGCGCCTTCGCTCGCACGACCGCACCCAGCTGCTCGATGCCGCCGAGAAGATAATCCTCGCCTGGCGGGAGTGGACCGATGCGTCCGTAGGCGTCATCGCACACACGGCTGACGGTGTGGCCCACAACACCGTGACGCCCGTCATTCGCCGCGTCGACTCCCGCGGCAACGCCGGCGGCGAGATCTACGAGGCCTACCTGGCGCTTCGCTGCAACATCACGACCGACGAGCATCCGCTGGGCGTATTCCACCCGCATGCCGAGTACCACCACATTAAGAAGGAGAACATCGGCCTGATCGAAGTCATGGGCCTGGCCATTTTGCCGCCGCGCTTGGTTCCCGAGCTCGGCGCCGTCCGCGAGCACCTGCTGGCCGCCAAGGTCGACGCAAGCTACGACCTTGGCGCCGCACTCGAGGGCGACGACCTTTGCCGCAGCCACGCCGCATGGGCCGAGGATGTCTTTGCACGCCGCGCCGATGAACTTACGACCGACAACGCCATCGATATCCTGCACGAGGAGGTCGGCGTGGTGTTTGGCCACGTGCTCGACAACGCCGGCGTCTTTAAATGGGACGAGGCAGGACGCGCCGCCCAGCAGCGCTTTATCGACTCGCTGTAGCACGCGAGCTCGAACGCACGCACTTAACAAATAGCGCCTACACGACCACGGCGCCCGCCGGCAACATCGCCGACGGGCGCCGTTTTCTGATGCAAGGGTAGCTAATTTGCACCAAAACAAGGAGTGTTCCAAACTGCCGGCAGAGAAGGAACGTCCCCAGGTGCCGACCTAAACTCCCACATTATTCGATGGAAAAACGTGGTTGCCTCCCACATTATTCGATGGAAAAACGTGGTTTACTCCCACATTTTTCGATGGAAAGACCGAAACGGTCTTATACTAACCATGATCGTTAGGAGGCAGTATGCAGCGACAGCTAATGGACGAACTCATCGCTTGGAAATCTAGGGCAAACCGCAAGCCCCTCCTGCTTAAGGGGGCCCGCCAGACGGGAAAAACCTGGCTTCTTAACGAATTCGCAGGCCAGCAGTATCAAAACGTCATCCGCTTTGACTTTATGCTCGAACCGGGCGCACGTTCGCTGTTCGACGGAAGCCTTGACCCCAAACGCATCATCTCCCAGATAGAGCTCCTGCGCGGCCAGACCATAACGCCGACAGACACGCTCATCATCTTCGACGAAATCCAAGAGGCACCGCGTGGCATCACCTCGCTCAAATACTTCAACGAGCTGGCGCCGGAATACCATATCGTGGCAGCCGGCTCCTATATGGGGCTCGCGCTCCGACGCGAAAACGAGTCGTTCCCCGTCGGCAAGATCGACCAGCTCACCATGCGCCCCATGGGGTTTGTCGAGTTCGTTCGTGCCGTCGATGGCGATCCGCTCGCAGATGCCATCCTTGCCGCAGACATGGACCTGCTGGCAAACGTTTCCGAAAAGCTCGAGCGCCTGCTCAAGGAATACCTCGTTGTCGGTGGCATGCCAGAAGTTGTCTCCGCTTTCGCCGCCTCCCACGATTTCATCGAGGCCCGCAGGCTTCAGCAGCAAATCATCGAAGCTTATGAATCCGATTTTGGCAAGCATGCGCCAGCCCGCATCGTCGAGCGCATGAGGCTGGTTTGGAAATCCCTTCCCGGCCAGCTCGCAAAGGAAAACAAGAAGTTCGTCTACGGCGCGCTTCGTCCCGGGGCGCGCGCACGCGATTTTGAGGAAAGCCTCCAGTGGCTCATGGACTATGGAATCGTTCATAAGGTACCGCGTGTTTCCGCCCTAAGAGCACCGCTCACAAGCTACGAGGATCTCTCGGGCTTCAAGCTGTTCTGCATCGACACCGGCATCCTCGGAGCACTCTCCGGCCTCACGCCAGCCATTGTTCTGAACGGGCCCGCTGTTTTTACGGAGTTCAAAGGCTCGCTGACCGAGCAATACGTCGCACAGGAGCTTTTGCTCCAAGGCAAAACTCCTGCGTATTGGTCATCCTCCTCCGGCAATGCAGAGACTGACTTTGCCGTCGACCATGCGGGGACCGTGCTTCCGCTCGAGGTCAAGGCGGCAGAGAATCTCAAAGCAAAGAGCCTGAGGATTGCCTGCGAGAAGTTCAAGCTCGAGCGCTGCGTGAGAACATCGTTAGCGGCATATAGAGACGAAGGCACGCTCGTCAATATTCCGCTCTGGGAGATTGGGCAAATCGACAAGCTGGCATAGGCGCTGTGGAGGGGGTGCCCCGTAAGGAGTGTCCCAAACTGCCGGCAAAAAAGGAACGTCCCCATCTGCCGCATTCCCGAAGCAAGGCAACGCCGATGTTTTGGCAACGGCAGCGAGCGGGCCGCATTTGAGACAAGGTGACGTGAAACGAAAGGGCGCTGACCTTCTGGTCGCGCC
>CAJMOL010000010.1 GCA_905215095.1 uncultured bacterium
CCAGTCTAGCAGGAGCCGACAGGGGCCGCTCCACCGAACAAATACTCAAGATTTGGGACAAACGCTACGGATTCATTTGCCTCATATGGAGCTGCGGCGGTTGTGAATGTGGGGCCATTCGGCGTTTCCCCAGATAAAACCCGCCAAAATAAACCTGTCCCTTTTTGGCAGGCTAATCGTGAGTTATTTCACCGCAACTTAGGGCACGGTTAGGAAGTGTGCACCTTAAAGAGTGGAGCCCATGATTAGAGAGGTCGCACTCGTCTCTCTAAATGTCTCTATAAAGAGAAAGTCAGTTAAAGAGATAACATTGGGCAATCTAACAGTGAATTCGATACATCTCTCTAAATGTCTCTCTAAAATAAGGTGCTTATCTCTCTAAAGTTAGAGAGATATACTATACTTTAGAGAGATAAATCTATCGTTTTAGAGAGACGGAATGTCAATGCTGCTGGATGAACCCCTTGGCCTTATCGTTGAGCGCCTTCGCAGGCGAGGGACTGATGACGCATCGGTAGAAGTTAAAGCCTGCACGAATAAATTGAGCGCAGACGTATGGGAGACAGTGAGCGCTTTTGCGAACACTGCGGGTGGGCTCATTATTTTGGGCCTGAACGAAGCCGAAGGATTTGTTCCTTCGGCTAACTTTGCTATCGATAGGGTGCGCGATCAGTTTGTTTCGGGTATCGGAGACGGAGGCTCAGCGGCAGTGGTGACCCATGCGCCGCGGTACGAGCTTGATCGAGGCGAGGTCGACGGGCTCCAGGTGCTTCTGGTGCGCATCTTTGAACTTGAGCTTAAAGCGAAGCCTTGCTATATCGGCGCGCGCGGCGTGCAGAACGGTAGCTACAAGCGCGTGGATGATAAAGATATCAAGATGTCACCCGCTGAGCTATATGAGCTGCAGAGTGCGTTGCTTCCGAGCGATGCAGACGACACGGTGGTTTCGGAGGCAACGGTCGAGGATTTGGATCCAGATGTCGTGCGGTCTATTATCGCAAATCGCCGGCTGCAGACCCCGCGCGTTTTGCGCGGGGCCGATACGCTGGAAAAGCAGCTGGTCAGACTCAATATCACTACAAAGGATGGTGCCGTGAAGCTCGCGGGGCTTCTGTCGGCGGGAATTTACCCCCAGCAGTTCTATCCCAAACTGATGATCGATGTCGCCGTTCATTCCGATGTGGAAAAATCTGCACCCGGGCAACCCCGGTTTATTGACCGCCAGTTGTGCGATGGCCCGATTCCGGCTTGCATCGAAGATGCCCTTGCCGCGATTGGACGAAACTTGCGCAAAGCGGCGATAGTGCAAGGCGCTGGCAGAAGGGATGATTGGGAAGTTCCCCAGGAGGTTTTGCGCGAGGCCTTGGCAAATGCCTGCATCCATCGAGAATATTCGCCCATGTTTGTGGGGCAGGCCGTGAGTGTCGATATCTATCCAGACAGAATAGAGATCAAAAACCCTGGCGGGCTTTGGGGCGGAAAGACGGTGGACAATCTTGCAGACGGGGAATCGCGCTGCCGAAACTCAAAGCTCATGAGCCTAATGGGGGCGACGCCGTTAGAGCATGCCGAGGGGGCCGTTGCGGAAAGCCAGGGATCTGGTATCCCGGCTATGATTCGCGAGATGGAGTCTCGTTCGCTTGGCAGGCCGAAATTTATCGTTAAGGCCGATTCGTTTACGGTGCTGCTTTCCCGGCACGGGGCGGAGCTTGCTGAAAACCGCACGTGGATTCAGAGCCATGTGGGCACCGAGCTGACGGATCGCGAGGAAACACTGCTCATGTTTATGCGGGAGCATGGGTGCGTATGCGATGTTCAAAAAATACGAGAGGCCCTGAAGTGGGATTCGGATGACATTCGCCTGATCTGCGGGGACCTTGTGGATAAACATGTCCTGTCAAAATGCGGCAAAGACACGTATGAAATTATCGATATGAACAGAGAATCGTCAGCTTCGACGGCGGATAGGATCCTGGAGGCTCTCAGCGCCGAAGTGGATATGACGGCGCGAGAAATAGCGGTTGCATCGGGGGTCAGAATTTCGTCTGTCCGTTACCATCTGCCAAAAATGGCAGATAAAGGACTCATTGAGGTAATGGGTTCATCGACGAGCCACAATCGCCGATATCGGAAGAAGTAGATGCAGCCGAATTGCCCCTCTATCGTCTCTCGAAGTTTGATGGGTGCTAGAGGGGCGACTGCCTCGCGATATTTCCCCAGATAAAACCTGCCAAAATAAACCTGTCCCTTTTTGGCAGGTTACTGATTCATGTTGCCGTGGATGTAGGGGGTGACCTCGGGGGAGATATGGTCGCAGCCCAGCTCGCGCAGCGCGGACTCGATAACGGCGGGCAGCGGGGTCTTGCCCTTGTCGTCGACGGCGGCACCGCCGAGGGTGGCAATCTTGGCGACATCTGCGGGTGCGGCCTCGATATGCATGCAGCCGCCGACCAAGCGCGCGCGTACCTGTGCCAGATCAAGATCGTGCAGGTAATCCTCGCAGGCGCGGATTAAATCGACCTTCTCGCGCGTAAGCTCCTCGCCCGTGGGGACGCGCGTGGCAAGACAGGCTCCCGCCGGCAGGTTCCAAACGGGATAGCCCCATGCGCGCAGCAGCTCGCGCTCTTCGTCCTTGGTAAAGCCGACCTCCATAAGGGGTGAGCGTACGCCGAGCTCTTCTGCCGCACGCATGCCGGGGCGGTAGTCACCGCGATCGCTTGCATTGCTGCCATCGATGACGGTGGGAAAGCCGAGCGACTTGGCGTGGTTGACGATAGCGGTAAAGCCGGCGTGCTTACAGTGGTAGCAGCGATTGGCGTCGTTGCAGGCTACTTGGGGGAGCTGCAACTGATCGACCGAAAGATTGAGCACAGGGAGCTTAAAATGTGGCTCCTCATTGGTTTGCCCGTCAACGGATCGCTCAAACGAAGCCTGTTCAGGCGTGCCGATGAGCGGCGTGGTGAGGTGGACGAGAAGCGTGCTGGCAGGCATGATGCGGGCGCAGACCGCGGCCAAAAAGCTGCTGTCGACGCCGCCGGAAAAGCCGATGGCAACGCGTCCGTATGCCAAAAGCAGCTGCTCGAGCTCTGCGAGTTTGTCCTGAAGCTCCTTTGCAGGTGCGGTGGTGTCTGAAAACATGAATCGATCCTTACCAATATGTACTCGGTCAAAAACTATAATCCTACCGGGCTGCTTGTCATAATACTTCTACCTATGTAACGAAAGTGCAATATGGCATATACGTTATATACAAGTTGCCAAATGCGGTAGAGTTGCGGTAATGCGATAGCGAGAGCCGATGGGGGACCGATATGATCAAGGCTGTTATTTTTGACATGGACGGAACGCTGGTCGATACCGAGCGTTTGGGGATTAAGGCCTGGAAGGCAGGCGCCGCTGAGCTGGGGCTCGCGATTGATGAAGCGCTGATCCATCAGTTTATCGGTCGCACCCTGCCCGATGTCATGGACATCCTTGATAAGCATTACGGCAGCCACGAAACCACCGAGGCGGTCTATGCCCGCCACAAGGAGATTCGCGACGAGATGGTCAAGACCGAACTGGAACTTAAGGCCGGTGCCGCCGAGTGCCTAGACGAGCTGCTGGCTGCGGGCTATCACGTGGGTCTAGCGACGTCGTCGCGCCTCGTTACGGCCGAGCGCAACCTTAAGATGGTCGGCCTCTTTGACAAGTTTGAGACGGTGACCTGTGGCGAGGACGTCGTGCACGGCAAGCCAGACCCCGAGATGTATCTGCTCGCCTGCGAGCGCGCGGGCTTTGCTCCCGAGGAATGTGCCGTGGTCGAGGATTCGCGCAACGGCTGCGTCTCGGGCATTACGGCCGGATGCCATGTCTTCGCCGTCCCCGATATCGTGCCGCTGCCGCAGGACGTGGTGGATGGCTGCGAGGCCGTGCTCGATACGTTGTTCGACCTGGCGGCGGCAATCAAGGCTGTGCGCTAGAAAATTGCGGCGTTAAAACGAGCGATTGCTCACGTTTGCGCTTAAACAAAAGGGGTCCGGCAATGGTCGGGCCTCTTTTGCTTGAGCGGCGACTTAGCATACTTGCGGGCGTGCTATAGATATGCGCCTAGGTTGATGGCCGTGGCGTCGGTCTGGCTGCTTGCCTGGGTGCTGGCGCGTTCCAGCAGGAACGGCCGCACGAGCTCTTGGCGGTTGATGTCCTCGATGGCCGTGACCGCGGTGACGGTGCGTGCGGCAGAGCTGACGTGGATATGCTTGGTCTTTGTCGGGACCTTGTTCTCGATTTGCTCCATGAGCAATTGAACGCCCTTGCGGCCAATCTCGTAGCCCGGGGGCGCAACCGTAGTGAGCGGGACCGATCCGCTCCAAGCGAGTGGGTTGCCATCGCAGCCCGCTACGCGTACTTGCCCGGGGACGGAGATGCCTTTGTCGACCAATGCCGAGATAACGCCCGAGGCCAACACGTCGGTCAGGCCGACGACAAAATCGGGGCGTTCGTCGGCAGGGCGCCCGGCAATCTGAGCGCCAATGCTGTAGCCGTCGGCTGCGGTATTCCACTCTCCGGCGTCAATGACTTCAATTTTGATATCGGGATGCAGGGCGAGGGCCTTGTGAATGCCAAGTACGCGCAGGGTGAGCTGCACAAATGCTGCTCTGCCCACAACGGTGATATGGCGCGCGCCGCGGGCGATGGCGAGCTCGGCGATGATGCGGCCTTGTGCCTCGTTGTCGACTGCCATGTAGTAACCGGGCGCGGAGCAATGGATGTCCAGGTGGACAATCGGCACGGGCATCTTGGTCATAGCGGGGTGCCAGTCGGGGGATGCCATGGGCTGAACCATGACGCCGGACATTTGCGTGCCCATAAAGTAGCGCAGGTAATGGTCCTGGAGAATATCGTCGTTATCGGCGTTGGCGATGAGCAAGTCGTAGCCGTGCTTGCGGGCCTCGTTGTGGGCGCCGCTGGCGATTTGGAGCGAAAAGCCGTGATCGAGACGGGGGAGCACCAGGCCAAAGGACTTGGTGGCGCCGCCCGCGAGCTGACGAGCGCTTTGGTTGGGCAGGTAGCCAAGGCGACTGATGGTCTCGTTGATGAGTTTGAGGGTCTCGGGGCGCAGCTTTTCGGGATGGTTGAGCGCGTTGGAAACCGTGCCCAGCGAAACCCCGGCCTCGCGCGCGACGTCGCTGATTTTTACCTTTGCCATAGCGGCCCCTTTGATGCGTTTCAAGTACAAGCCAGATTGTAGCATCGCCCGCCCCTGGGGTGTCAAAGCCCACCATGTTGAAAACCACCACAAAGGTGCCTGTCCCCCTTTGTGGTGGTTTGGGGTGTGGCTGTTGCCGTAAAAACGGCAATCATTCTGGTCAGCGGGCGTGATGCGTGAGGATACACTGGCCCCACTCAAATGACACTGCGAAAATGGGGAGGGCATATGGCCGCCGCAAAGGACTACCAGAGCTATCTTAAGAACAAGTGCATCGTCGGTTACGGCATCGTCAACGGCATCGTTAACGCGCTCATCTTTATGGGCATGCACGCGGGGGACGCCGATATTACCTTTGCCGCCGGTAAGGTTGTCGAGGAGATTGCGCTGACAGGCGCCCTGCTTGGTCTCATTTTGACCTGGTGCGTGGTGCCGCTGACCAAGATGGATTTCAACAAGGGCGTTTACCCGGGCAATTCCGAAGGCTATGGTTGGCTGGCCAAGCTGCCCAAAAAGTCGATTTCCCTGTCGATCGTCGTTGGCATCATTGCCCTTGTAGTTGCCACGCCCCTTGCATGGCTTTGCACTTTTGTGCTCCCGCTGCCGCTTTCGCGCACGGGCATGATGATCTTTAAGGGCGTTATGTGCGCTGTTGCCGGCTGTGTGAGCGGCTACGTCGTCATCGGTGCCACCACCGCGGGCGTCGACGCTGGGGAAGTCGCCGCGACTGCCTAGGATTTTCCAACAATCAAACTTTCTCTTCAAAACGGTCGGCCCGAGCAAAGGGGTCGGCCGTTTTGCTTTTCACGAGAAAAAGCAGATGCCCTTTAGGCCCGCCGTCAGAATTGCCGTATCTACGGCAATGGCTCTGATGCCGTCCGTATTGCGCTCCAGCCTATATTTGCCTCGACAAGACGCGCGGGCTCAAAGGGGTTCAATGCCCGCGTGAAACGGAAAAGAAAGGAACCAACACATGGCTAAAGCTAAAGCTGTGGCAGAGGAGAAGGGTGCCGAGAAGTTCATGCTTCTCCCCGTTCTCGTTCTGATCCTGGCCCAGATGGGCACTTCGGGCGATAACGGCGCCCTTTCGCTCGCCGCAACCGCCCTGACGCAGGACCTCGGCGCCACCACCGCCGACATCCAGCTCGCCAACATGGTCTACTCCCTCATGGCCGGCGCCTTTATGATCGCCGGTGGCATGATGGGTACCATCATCGGCTGGAAGAAGAACTTCCGCATGGGCGCCCTGCTGTGCGCCGCCGGCGAGGTCGTCCTTGCCGTTTCTCCCAACATGACCGTCTTCATTTGGGGCGGCCGTACCCTCGTGGGCTTCGGCGCGTCGTTCATGATTCCCTCGGTTCTGGGCCTCGTTCCCAAGATCTATCACGGTAAGAACCGCGTGCTTGCCTTTGGCTGCATAGGCGCCGCCTCCGGCCTTTCCGCCCTGCTGCCGCTGCTGCTTTCGATCGTGCTCATGGCCGCCGGCATGCGCGTGACGTTCTTCGTCCTCGCCGCCTACTTTGTACTCGTGTTCCTGCTGTCCTTCAAGCTGCCCGAGATCGAGCAGTCCGATGAGAAGCTCAAGTTCGATGGCGTCGGCGTTGCCCTTGCCGCAACCGGCCTGTTCCTGTTCCTGGTCGGCGTGTCCCGCATCTCCGCTTGGGGCCTCGTCGAGCCCTTCCCGGCATGCCCCTTCACCATCGCCGGTATCTCCCCCTGCCTGCCCATGGCTGTCCTGGGCGTGATCATCCTCATCGTTATGATCAACGTCGAGAAGAAGGTCGAGGAGAAGAACGGCTTTGCCCTGCTGCCCCAGTCCTTCCTTAAGACCCCGCAGGTCCTCGCCGGTCTCGCCGCCTCCGCCATCACGTTCTTCTTCATGGGTGTTCAGTCCATTCTGATGGCCCCCTACCTGCAGCTCGTTGCTGGCTGGTCTCCGGCTATCGTTGGTGTGCTCTCCATCGTCGTTGGCGTTCCGACCTTCGCCTTCTCCATCGGTATCCCCAAGTTCATGCCGAAGGCTAACCCGCGTCGCGTCATCCAGGTCGGCTACCTCACCCTTGCCGCCGCCCTGATCATCATGGCGTTCTCCGTTACGCTCGACGCTGCTTCCATGCCGGGCATTCTCATTGGCTGCGTTGTTGCCGGCTCGGGCGCCGGTATCGTTTCCGCCCAGGCCAACAACGTTGTCGCCCTTGCCGTGAACGAGCGCGACGCTTCCCAGTCCGGCGGCATTCAGACCACCATGCGTAACGTTGGCCAGGCCATCGGCATTGCCCTGCTGGGTGCCGTGCTGCTCTTTGGTATCACCAACTCCGTGAAGGATGCAGCCGCTAACGATTCCCGCATTTCCGAGTCCACCGTCGCCGCTATTTCCGAGCGCAATATCGACCTCGTCTCCGATGAGAACTTCCGCGCTTCTATTGAGGACATCGATATGAGCGATGAGGAGCGCGACGCCCTGGTCGAGATCAATGCCCAGTCCCGCTTCAACTCCACGCGTTTCGCTTACTACGTGGGCGCTGCCATCATCGTGCTTGGCCTGGCCACCACCCCTGCTATCAAGAAGTTCTCCAAAGAGGAGGAGTAGGTCATGAAGAAGCTGTACTTTAACGGCGACTTTGTTCCCATGACCGGCGAGGGCGATACTTTTGAGGCCCTGCTGGTTGCAGACGACGGCACCATCGCGTTTACCGGCTCGCTCGAGGAGGCTCGCGCTCAGGCAGAGGATGCCGAGGAGATTGATCTCAACGGCGCCTGCCTTATGCCCGGTCTGATTGACCCCCACAGCCACATCTCTGGCTGCACGCAGTACATCGTGGCTGCCGACCTTAACGGCGCGGCGGATTTCGATGAGATCGTCGAGCGTCTGGCTGCCTTTGCCGAGCAGCGCGGCATTGGCGAGGACGGCGTGATCATGGGTGTTTCCTACGACCAGAATTCCCTGGCCGAGCATGAGCACCCTAACCGTCACGTGCTCGACCGCGTGAGCGAGACCATTCCGGTTATCGCCGTCCACGCTTCGAGCCACATGGTTGTTGCCAACACCAAGCTGCTGGAGCTTGCCGGCATTACCGCCGAGACTCCCGATCCCGAGGGCGCTCGCTACGGCCGCGAGGCCGACGGCACGCCGGACGGTTACTGCGAGGAGCCAGGCGCTATGTGGCCGGTCTTTGCCGTGATTCAGCCGCGTCAGAAGATGGACATGGACGTCATGATCGGCGAGATGCAGGACATCTACCTGGAAAACGGCATCACCACCTGCCAGGAGGGTGCTACCACCGCCGACTTCGCAGCGCTGTTCTGCGGCCTTGCGAACAAGGGCCTGCTCAAGATGGACGTCGTGAGCTATCCCATGTACGGCGAGGATGTCGACAAAATCTTGGCCGACCACGAGCCTTTTGTCTCGCAGGACTACACCGGTCACTTCCGTATCGGCGGCCTCAAGATGTTCTTTGACGGTTCTCCCCAGGGTCGTACGGCGTGGATGACCGAGCCCTACACTCCCGGCGATGAGGGCGAGGGTTACTGCGGTTATGGCACCATGACCGACAAGGCCGCGTATGACTTTATGCGCAAGGCCATCGACGGCAATCATCAGCTGCTCGCCCATACCAACGGCGATGCGGCTGCCGACCAGTACCTGCGCGTGTACAAGCGCGCGCTGGAGGATTCGCCTAATCCCGATAAAGCGAGCCTGCACCCGGTCATGATCCACTGCCAGACTGCCCGCCGCGATCAGTACGAGCAGATGGCCGAGATCAACATGATCCCGTCGATTTTCGCCAGCCATATCTGGTACTGGGCCGACGTGCATCTTAAGAACTTCGGTCCCGTGCGCGGCGGTCGCGTGTCTGCCTGCCATGACGCTCTGGAGTGCGGCCTGCCGTTTACCTTCCACACCGACACGCCGGTGCTGCGCCCCAATTTCTTTGAGGCTGTGTGGTGCGCCGCCAAGCGCGTCACCAAGGGCGGCGCTCAGCTGGACGAGAATCAGAAGATCAGCGTGTACGAGGGTCTGAAGGCCATCACGGTCAACGGCGCTTTCCAGTATGGCGAGCTCGACCGTAAGGGCACGCTCGAGGCCGGCAAGCTGGCCGACTTCTGCATTGTCGAGAAGAACCCGCTCAAGATCGAGCTCGACGAGGTGCGCAACCTGCGCGTTCTCGAGACGGTCAAAGAGGGCGAGACTGTCTGGACGCGCAAATAGCTTTGTCATGGCATAGGCCATAGACGCTAAAAAGAACCCGTGGCTGCAGGGGCGGCCACGGGTTCTTTGCGCTTAAGCGTATTTGAAGGCTTGCATGGGCACGCGCGATGGGCGCCCACGCCGTCTACCGTTTGAGACCGGCCTCGGATGCGAGCTTGCGGAAGCGCTGTGTGGCCGGAGTGAGGACGCGCTCATCGCTTGGGGCGACGCAGAGCACCAGGATGTGTTGCAGGCGGTCGCCGGTAAAGCCGACTCGTGTTTCCACGCGGTAATGCACGGCCCCGGTTTGAGCGACATCTTGGGAACATACGGTCAGCAAGAGCCAAGGTCCGTGCGTGAACGACAGCATCTCGAAGGTGTTCGAGAAGCCGGAGAGCGTGCCACGCCAGAGGCCGTCTTCGACAAGTGCAGCGTGAAGGGTGCGCGTGAGCATGCGCGCGTGCGAGATATCGAGCTCGCGCTCGGGAAGACCGCCGGCAAGCGGGGCGTCGTCGAGTGCGTGGGGGCATCCAAGCTTCATGAGCAGCAGCTCGATGCGGCTGCGATCGGCGTCATCGATGGCATTGCTCAGCACGCAGAGTGGAAGCGTCGTCTTGATGGGGTCGAATGAGACCAGGAAGTCGAGGCTGCTGTGCTTGGGGTCTGATTCAATCTCGGCGACTTCTGTTTCGGTCAGCACACGCGCGACCCGCATGCAGGGAATGAGCCGCTCAAGTCGATCGCGCGCATAGAAGACCTGCTCAATGCCGCAGTTGACCACGAGTCCGACACGCCATTGATCGTGCGAGGACAGGCCGTCCATATACGAGAGCAATAGCATCGCCAGGCGCGTCACGTCGGTCTGGTATAGATTCAGCCCAGATAGGCCGGGCGCGTCGCGCAGCACCTCGGACAGGCGCATAAACGAGGCCATGTTTTCGTATCGCACCGTCCAGGTGTTTTCCTGGGGCAGTGAGATGGCGCGTTCATAGCGCATGTGAGTTTGTCCGGCTTCGATGAGCGCGGCGCAGGGCTTTTCAAGATGAAGCGGCGGTCGCGTGCCAAAGCGTTCGCCGAGAGCGCAGAATAACTCCTCGGTGAGGCGCGCCGCCTCGGGTGTGGGCTGATATGTGCGCTGGAACTCGGGCGTCCAGCGGCGCGTGGAGACCGTAAAGAGGTCGCGGATGATGCCGCGCTCGTTGGCGGAGACCTCGATGCCAAAGTGCTGCTCAATGCGGTTGGCGACGTCGTCGTACACAACGGGAATCGCCGAGGTGTAACCACCGACCTCTTTGCCCTTAAGAATGCGCAGGACCATAATCTGCAGGTAGACGGCAAGCTGGTGGCGGGCGTTGTCGGTATAGAGCGTTCGGCTTTCGCGCTCGACGTATGCGATGAGGTCGTTGAAGAATTGCTCGTTGCCGCCAAAGAGCTGCGGCTCAATGCGGCGCTTCATGGCGGTCGACGCGAGCTCAAACAGATAATAGACGACGAAGAATCGGATGTACTCCTCGGGACCCTCGACCGTAATGCGGCGCCCGCGTACGATTTGGGCTCCAAACGGCGTCATGAGCTCGTTCCATGTGCGCAGGTCGTCTTGGGCCTGCTGTTTGTTGGTGAGGATGGCCCGCGCAAGCGATTCGGTGGTGTATTGGTGCCGGTAGTCGCAGGTGAGCAGCAACATGCCGCGATAGAAGCGGTCAAGACCGGCGTCCATGGAAAGCGAACGTTCCTTGATGATGTCCGATATCTGACCGCGCTGCGTGCTGTCGCCATCGATGCGGATGCCGTTGCCGCGCTTGGAGACAATTGCCGCTTGGATGCCCATTTCGTCGAGGAAGGCGTTAGCGGCCCGCATGTCGTTGCGGATGGTGCGCTCCGAGCAAGCAAGGGCATCGGAGATATCGACTGTCGGGGTGTAGCCCGCCTGGCCGAGCAGGATTTTAAGCAGCTTTGCTTGTCGCTGATTGATGCTCATGGGGCTCCCTAGGGTCGCGAGAAAGTTCGATTTGCCGTATATCTGGAAAAGAGCGTGGCACCTGTCATGATACGCATTTTTTATGATGAGTAGGGGAAGGGTTGGTTTTAAATCCTTGCCGCATATACGGAATGAAAAAAGCGGATGGTGATGTGCATGAATCGCGCGGTTTCGAACTCGGGGATGGAGCCTGCGGCGACTTCTCGTTTGGCGCGACTGGCGCCGCTGATCGTGCTGGCATGCGCTCAGGTGGGTACCTCGGCAGACAACGGTGCGTTTTCGGTTGCCATGGCCGAGATGATGCGCGTGTTTGGATGTCCGCTCTCGGACGTGCAGATGGCGAGCACGGTCTATTCGCTTATGGCGGGCACCTTTATGCTTGCGAGCGGTTTGCTCGGCATGGTTATCGGGTGGTGCCGCAACTTCCGTGCCGGATTGGTGCTTGCTGTGGTGGGAGAGCTGCTGTGCGCGTTTTCACCGAGCATTGAGCTGCTTATTTGGGGTGGCCGACTGATGGTCGGGCTGGGCGCAAGCCTCATTATCCCTTCGGTACTGGGCATGGTGTCCATGCTGTACGAAGGCGAGGAGCGCAAGCAGGCATATGGCGTGATTGCCGCATCGGCGGCGCTTGCGACGATTATTCCTATCGCGCTGGGCATTCTGGTCGATATCGCAGGTTTTCGCGTGACCTTCGGCGTGCTCGCCGCCTATTTTGTCGCACTGCTCGTTGCGAGCGCAAAGCTGCCGACGGGTGGCGGGCTGCACGCGGGCAAGTTTGACGCGCCGGGTGCGGTTATTGCCTCTCTGGGATTGTTCGCCGTTATGTGCGGTCTTTCGCGCATCTCGACCTGGGGCGTATTTGCTCCCTTACCGCAGGCTCCCTTCACGATCGCCGGTATTTCTCCCGCTTTGCCTATTGTCGGCGTCGGCCTGCTATTGCTGGTGATGCTGATTCCGGTCGAGCACTGGATGGAGCGCACCCACGGCATAGCGATTTTGCCGTCGAGCTTTGTGCGCAATCCCACCGTTCGCGCCGGCGTCATCGCCATTGCTCTGCCGTTTTTCTACATGGGCGCTCAGGGTCTGGTCGGCACTTCGTACTATCAGCTTGTAATTGGCCTTGGCGGCATGCAAACAGCGCTTTTGGGCATCATCTCGGGTGTGCCCATGCTGGTGCTCGCAATGTTTGTGCCGCGCAAGTTTCCGCAGCTTAAGCCTTGGTCTGTGGTGCGTACGGGCTATGTCTTTATGGCGGCGGCCTGTGTGAGCATGGCGTTTGGCGTGCGCGCGTCCGAGCTGACGCCCATTATGGTGGTCGGTACGCTCTTTGGTGGCGTGGGCGTTGGCCTGGTGAACTCACAGGCTAACAACATTGTCGCTTCCGCCGTGCCGCCGAGTGACGCCCAGCAATCGGGCGGCATCCAGGGTGCGGCGCGTAACCTGGGCCTCGCGTTGGGCTCTGCCGCCATGGGTTCGGTCCTGCTTATCGCCGTCAACACCGGTCTCGATGCGCGTATTGATGCGAGTAATGTGGTCGACACGCAGAGCAAGGCGGCGCTCGAAGAGGTTGTTTATACCTACGAGAGTGATGCCGCGTTTACGGCGCGCCTGGAATCGATGGGCGTTGCACCCGAGGCGCAGGGAGAGCTCTTGGCGGACAATGCCGAGGTTCGCGCAAAGTCGGCGGCCACGGCCTTCTACGTGGTGGCAGGACTTGCCGTCGTAGCGCTCGCAACGACCTTCCCCAAGCAAACCTCATAGACAAACGCCGCCGCCCAAACCGCCACGAAGGGGATAGTCCCCTTCGTGGCGGTTTTGCTGTTCCGGCCTTCAATTGTCTCGATCTGTAACATCTGGACGGCAAAACCGGCTCTACCTGTTACAGATCGAGACGAAACGCCGAGGTCGGACGGAAAATCTCGATCTGTAACAGCAAGCCCGCTTTTGGTGTCCTAGTTGTTACAGATTGAGATAAATCGCCGGGACAGGCCGCCGCCCCGGCCAAAACCACCACGAAGGTGCCTGTCCCCATTGTGGTGGTTTGGACCGGCTGGATGTGTGTGCATCGGGTGGTATCTAAGTTGAGATACCACTTCTGGTATATCAGCTTGCGCTTGCGTGAGTACAATACTCGAACGTTATACGTCTCAGCGCCCCCTGTGCGTGGACGTCTTGCAGTCACGCGAGCGAAGGGATTTATCCTATGTGCGGAATTGTCGGCTACACCGGCTCTGATATTGCAAAGAACATTCTGGTCACAGGCCTTAAGCGCATGGAGTATCGCGGCTATGACTCCTCGGGCGTCGCGCTCGAGGTGGGCGAGGGCGCCGCGGCGCACCTCGACGTTATCCGCCGCGTGGGTAAGGTCGCGGGTCTGGAGAGCGAGCTTTCCAATATCGATAGCGACGCAACCTGCGGTATCGGTCACACCCGTTGGGCCACTCACGGCAAGCCTTCCGTCGTTAATGCTCATCCCCACACCAGCTGCGACGGTCGTATCGCCATCGTCCACAACGGCATCATCGAGAACTTCGCCGAGCTGCGCGAAGAGCTGGAGGGTCGCGGCCACCACTTTAAGAGCGAGACCGATACGGAGGTCTTCGCGCATCTGATCGAAGAGGCCTATGCCGAGACGCACGACCTGATGGCCTCCGTGCGCGAGGCTTGCACCCACGTGGTAGGCGCCTATGGCTTGGCCGCCGTGTGCGCCGACGAGCCTGGCGTGATCGCCGTTGCCCGCAAGGACTCCCCGATTGTGGTCGGCGTGGGCGAGACCGGCTCCTACGTTGCTTCCGACGTCATCGCGCTCATCGACGCCACCCGCGATGTCGTGGTGCTCGAGGACGGTCAGTTTGCCAAGCTTACGCCTGCGGGCGTCGAGTACACCGACGAGGCCGGCAATGTCATCGAGCCCAAGGTCACCCACATCGATTGGGATCTGGACATGGCCGAAAAGGGCGGCTATCCCGACTTTATGCTCAAGGAGATTCACGAGCAGCCGCGCGTCGTGCGCGACACGCTGGTTGGCCGTATGACGCCTGCCGGCGAGCTCGATATCGATGAGCTGGGCCTGTCCCTCGAGGAGCTCAACGACATCGACCGTGTCTACGTGATCGCCTGCGGCACCAGCTATCACGCAGGACTCATCGCAAAGAACCTTATTGAGGGCTGGGCTCGCATTCCCACCGAGGTTGAGGCTGCCAGCGAGTTCCGCTATCGCAACCCCATCATCACGCCGACGACGCTCGTCGTTGCCGTGTCCCAGTCGGGCGAGACGGCCGATACCCTCGCCGCCATTCGCGACGCGCGTATCAAGGGCGCCAAGGTCTTTGGCATCACTAACGTGGTGGGCAGCCCCGTGGCGCGTGAGAGCGACGGCGTCATCTACACCAAGGCCAACAAGGAGATCGCGGTCGCTTCGACCAAGAGCTTTATCGGCCAGGTTGTGAGCCTCACGCTTTTGGCTCTGCTGCTGGCGCAGGTCAAGTACCGTCTGACCACTAAGCAGACGCGCATGATGTTCCGCGAGCTTTCCGATACGGCCGAGCAGATCCAGTGGATTTTGGATACGCAGACCGAGGCCGTGCATGAGGCCGCCCTGCTGTGCAAGGACGCGCAGTCCGCACTGTTCGTGGGTCGCGGCATGGGTGCCGCTATTTCCTACGAGGGCGCGCTCAAGCTCAAAGAGGTCAGCTACCTGCACGCCGAGGCCTACGCCGCCGGCGAGATGAAGCACGGCCCCATTGCCCTGATCGACCCGGGCTTCCCCGTCATCGCCGTGGCCACCAAGAGCGCTACCTACGACAAGACCGTGTCGAACCTTATGGAGTGCAAGGCGCGCGGTGCCAAGGTCATCGTCGTTGCCACTGAGGGCGACGAGGAGATCAACAAGATCGCCGACTGCATCATTCGCGTGCCGGCCGTCCGCGACGTGTTCAGCCCCATCACGGCGAGCGTCCCGCTGCAGCTGCTCGCCCGCGAGGTGGCCATCCTGCGCGGTTGCGACGTTGACCAACCTCGCAACCTGGCGAAAAGCGTTACTGTCGAGTAATCGAGTTCCGTCGTTCTAACAACTAAGGCCCGGCTCCGTTGTGGCGGAGTCGGGCCTTGTTTCATTTGACCAGATAAAACCTGCCAAAATGAACCTGTCCCTTTTTGGCAGGTTAGCGGAGCTTGCTGGTCTCGAAGTACTCGGGGAACTGGTCCAGGACCTCGGTCTGGTTGCGGAACATCATATGCAGGTGCTTGCTGACCAAAAAGCTCGCTTCGATGGGGTCGCGACCGGCGATAGCGCGGCGAATCTGCTTGTGCTCGTTCACGATGTCCTGATTGTCGAGAACCTGCGTGGCAGCGCGCAGCCAGCGGAAGCGCTCCAGGTCGGCATTGGTCTCTTCGAGCCACGACCATACGGTGCTGCGGCATGCGATGCTAAAGATCATGCGGTGCATGAGGTTGTCGCTTAAAAAGAAGCCGATGCGATCCTCTTCGGCCATGGCCTTTTCCTGCAGCGCGATGGCGCGGTCGAGCTGCTCGATGCCAGCCGACGTGGCGCGCGCACAGCACTCCACAATCACCTGCTTTTCCAGGTGCTCGCGAATGTAGCAGGCGCTCTCGGCAAGAGTGAGGTTGATGGGCGAGACATAGGTGCCGCTTTGGGGCACGGTGCGCACCAGGCCCTCTTGCGCCAGACGCACCAGCGCCTCGCGCACAGGGGTGCGCCCCATATCCAGGTCGTCGCAAAGCTGCTTGACGCCCAGCTTTTCGCCCGGCTTGTAGTCCAGGTAGACGATTTTGCGTCGAATGGTGTGGTAGGACTGATCCTGTAGACTCATTTCCTGCTCGCCGACGTGCATCGATTCTTCCATAGCGCCTCGCAACTGTTCTATCAAACTCATATGTCAGTTGTTAATTATGCCGCGAATCAGCTCTCCGCGGTGGGTAATTCGGCTGTTGCCTGAGAACTATTGCGGCATCTTAGTCTGTGTTTGCGCAAGGCTGCGCTCAATGTTGCCGTATCATAAGCCGTCGCAAACGTGAAATAGAAAGAAGGAATCCCATATGCAACTGGCCAATATCGTACGCGAGCGCTGGAAGGGCGTCTTGTTCTGCCTGATCATCGCCATTCCCGCGACGTTGCTCGGCAAACAGGTTGAGGTGGTCGGCGGGCCGGTGTTTGCCATTCTCTTTGGCATGGTCCTGGCGCTCGTCTTTCCCAAGAAACGTCGCGAACAGCTCGCCGCCGGCGTTACCTATACGTCCAAAAAAGTCTTGCAGTACGCGGTTATCCTGCTTGGCTTTGGCATGAACCTCTCGCAGATTCTGTCCAAAGGCGCTCAGTCGCTGCCGATTATCGTGGCGACAATCTCGACCTCGCTTGTCATCGCCTTTGTGCTCTGCCACGTTATGAACGTGCCGGGTAAGATCGCGACGCTTGTGGGTGTGGGTTCGTCGATTTGCGGCGGTTCGGCCATCGCCGCGACCGCACCCGTCATCGATGCCGACGATCGCGAGATTGCCCAGGCTATTTCGGTCAT
>CAJMOL010000011.1 GCA_905215095.1 uncultured bacterium
TTTTGGCACTTGTCCCAAAAATGCACCGGGACGGCAGCTACTTGCGGAGCGCGGCCAGGGCGGGATCGACCGGTGCGGGGACCTCCAGGTCGGAGACCTTCACAATGCCGTTCTCATCGGAGAAGGCACGGTAGATGGTCTGAATCGCCAGGTCGAAGTCCTTCTCCTCGACACCGATAATGATGTTGATCTCGTCGCAGCTCTGCGAAATCATGCGCACGCTCACGCCGGCCTGGCCAAGCATGCCAAACAGATGGCCCGAGATACCTGCGCGGCCACGCAGGTTACGGCCGACGGTCGCGATGAGCGCCAGGCCCTCGACAACCTCGATCTCGAGCGGCTCGACCTCCTGCTGAATGTCGCCCACGAGCGAGTACAGCGAGTCGTGCACGTCCTGCTCCTGCACCACGGCGCCAAAGCGATCGACACCGGTGGGCATGTGCTCGACGGAAACGTCATAGCGCTCGAAGACCGAAAGCGCGCGGCGCATAAAGCCAACACGGGGCTTGGTGCGGTCGCGGGCAACGTTGATGGCGACAAAGCCGCGCTTGCCGGTCACGCCGGTAATGATGGGCTCTGCCTCACCCTCATCAGCCGTCTCGCTAATGATGGTGCCGGGGTCCTGCGGCGCATTGGTGTTCTTGATGACCAGCGGAATACCCGCCTCGCGCACGGGGAACACGGCCTCCTCGTGCAGGACGCTTGCACCCATGTACGAAAGTTCGCGCAGCTCCTCGTAGGTAACGCGCGCAATGGGCTGAGCCTCGGGCACAATGCGAGGATCGGCAGAATAGAAGCCCGAGACGTCGGTCCAGTTCTCGTACAGGTCGGCACCCAGGCACTTGGCCAGGATCGAGCCGGAAATATCGCCGCCACCACGGTCGAGCAGCTTGATCTGGCCCTCACGCGTCGCGCCGTAGAAACCGGGCATAACAAAGCCGCCCTGCTGACCGTACTCCTGCACCAGCTCGGAGGTGCGATTCATGCTGAGCGTACCGTCATGATGGAACGCCACAACCGTCGCGGCGTCCAGGAACGGCAGGCCCAGGTACTCGGCCATCAAGCGAGCGGTGAAGTACTCGCCACGGCTCACGAGCTCCTCGGTAGAGTAGTCGCCCGAGCGGGCGCGCTCGGCAAAGGCCGCGAACTCCTCGCGGATGGGATAGGTGAGCTCCAGCTCGTCAGCGATATCAAAATAGCGCTGGCCAATGTCCTCGAGTAGCTCCTCGCACGACACGTGGTACTTGACGTGCGCGTTAACCAGGTAGAGCAGGTCGGTCACCTTGGTGTCGCCCTTAAAGCGGCGGCCGCAGGCGGAAACCACCACAAAACGGCGGGCAGGGTCGGCATCGACGATGGCCTTGATCTTCTTGAAGTGTTCGGCGTCGGCGACCGACGAGCCGCCAAACTTGGCAATCTTAATCATGGGCTTGAGGTTACCTTTCTAAAAGCCTCTGCAAACCTGTTTTGCGCGCTCTGATACCATGGTTTCACCGATTGGGACCAAGGCATCCGAGGAGCAGTGTTATATGGGAACTTATCATAGTACACGAGGACGCACTTTATCGTGCTCAAGTAAGGTGGCAATCCGCACCGGCATCGCTCCCGACGGGGGTTTGTTTGTCTCGGACGAGCTCGGCACCCAGCAGGTCGATATCAGCTCGCTTGCAGATAAATCGTACTTTGAAATCGCTCAAGATGTGTTGGGAATGTTACTGAATGATTACACGGCCGAAGAAATTTCGGCGTGTGTCGACGAGGCATACCGCGGCACGTTTGCGAGTGAGGAGGTTACGCCGCTCGTCAAACTCGACGCTGCGCCGGGCGCCGACGCCCCTCAGACCTATGTGATGGAGCTCTTTGGCGGCCCCACAAGCGCCTTCAAGGACGTCGCCCTGCAGATGCTCCCCCGTCTGATGGCCCGCACTTCCGCCAGGGACGGCGGCGCCGAGCGCATCATGATCGTCACCGCCACGTCGGGCGACACGGGCAAGGCCGCGCTCGCCGGTTTTGCCGACGCTCCAGGCACGGGCATCACCGTCTTTTATCCCGAGGGCAAGGTCAGCCGCGTCCAGAACCTGCAGATGTCCACGCAGGAGGGCGACAACGTCGCCGTCTGCGGCATCCGCGGCAACTTTGACGACGCTCAGAGCGCCGTCAAGCGCATCTTTGCCGATAAGGAGCTTGCCGAGCGCCTGGAGGCCGCTGGCACGGTGCTTTCGAGCGCCAACTCCATCAACGTTGGCCGCCTGGTACCGCAGGTCGTCTACTACTTTGCCGCCTATGCGCAGCTGCTGCGCGCCGGCGCCATCGAGGCCGGCGATGCCGTGGAGTTCTGCGTGCCGACCGGCAACTTTGGCGATATCCTGGCCGGCTACTACGCCAAGCGCATGGGTCTGCCCGTCGCCAAGCTCGTCGTGGCGAGCGACAAGAACAACGTGCTCGCTGACTTCCTGACCACCGGCGTTTACGACCGCAACCGCCCGTTCTTCACGACCATCTCGCCGTCGATGGACATCCTCATCAGCTCCAACCTGGAGCGTATGCTTTATTTCCTGTCCGATGGCGACTGCGAACTCGTTGCCGGCCTTATGGAGCAGCTGGCACAGACCGGTCGCTACGAGGTTCCCGCCGACCTGCTGGCAAAGATTCAGAGCGTCTTTGGCTGCGGTTGGGCCAGCGAGGACGAGGTCCGCGCTGCCATCAAGAGTTGCTGGGATGCGAACGGCTACGTGATCGACCCGCACACCGCTTGCGGCTATCACGTCTTTGAAAAGGTCGCCCCCGCCGAGGGCACCAAGGCCCGCGTGCTGCTTTCGACCGCCAGCCCCTACAAGTTCCCGCGCGCCTGCTGCGACGCCCTGGGCCTCGACGTTCCCGAGGATGATTTTGAGGCTATGCGCGTGCTCGAGCAGGCCACCAACACGGTCGCCCCGACCCAGCTCGCCGAACTCGAATCCAAACCCGTCCGCTTCGAAGACGTCTGCGACGTCGATGAGATGGCAAGCTACGTCGAGTCCGCAGCAAAAAAGATGGCTACCAACTAAACCCCTTATAAGGCGCCGGCGAAAGCCGGCGCACCTTCTTTTGTCAGATAACCCCCGGGATGATGACGAACGCGCACAGCGTGCCTGGCTGTTTAGTTCGTCGCGAGTTCCGCACGCAAAGGAAAGCACTTAATGTGCTTTCCGAGCGAGCCAGGACTGCCCGAGCAGCGAACTAAACGGCCAGACCCGCCCAGGAGGACCCACATGATCAAAATCACCGTCCCAGCAACCAGCGCCAACCTAGGCATCGGCTACGACACCCTCGGCATGGCCGTTAGCCTCTACTCGCACTTCACCTTCGAGCGCGCCGACAAGCTCACCATCACGGGCTGCCCCGAAGAGTTCCAAAACGAGAACAACCTAGTCTACGTGAGCTTTGTCGATGCTCTGGCCGCCTGGGGCGAGCCGGCCTTCCCCGTCGCTATCGACATTCAGACCGACGTGCCCGTCGCTCGCGGCCTGGGTTCCAGCTCCACCTGCGTCGTCGCCGGCATCATGGCGGCCGCCGCGCTAACAGGTCACACCGTCGACCGTGCCGAGCTCGTCCGCATTGCCACCGAGGTCGAGGGCCATCCCGATAACGTCGCCCCCGCTATCCTGGGCGGTGCCGTCTGCTCCTTTACGCCGACCGATTCGCTCCCCCAGTGCCTGCGCTACGAGGTGAGCGATCGCCTGCGTTTTATTACCGTGATTCCGCCCTACGAGGTACATACGAGCGAGGCGCGCAAGGTCGTGCCGCAGGAAGTTCCGCTCTCCACCGCCGTATGGCAGATGGGCCGTATCGCCGGCATGACGCGCGGTCTTGAGTCCGGCAACCTCGACCTGATTGCCGCCGCCAATGACGACCGCATTCAGGAACCCTATCGTCGCCGTCTGATTCCCGACTACAACGCTGTGCGCGACACCTGCCTTAACGGCGGCGCCAAAACCATCTGGATCAGCGGTTCGGGCTCGACCCTTATGGCTGTGACTGACGACACCATCGTGGCAAAGTTCCTGCAGGTCAAGCTGCGCGAGCAGTTCCCCAAGTGTGACACGCATATTCTGACGTGCGACACGGAAGGCGCTCAAATCGAGTACCTGTAGACATCCTCCTCATATACCTGTCCGGGACGGTCGGGATGTTCCCTCAAAATCGTCCTCGCGCATGAAGGCCCCTTGTCCTGCTCCTGCGGAGCGACGGACAAGGGGCCTTCGCGCTGCGGAATTATTTTGAGGGAACATCCCGACCGTCCCTGCGCCCACCTTGCTGAGGATGTCTACAGGGACCCACGCTTTGAAGGGGCGCCGGGCTGAAATTATGGCCTTTTATTGATAGGGGCTCTTGCTGGTGTGGAGCATATTCTTTAGATGAGCTTTGGTGATTTGTTTGGTTTAGGCTGCACTGGTTTCTTTGTATTCGAAGACTGGCTCTAGGAGATCTTCGATGTTGCAGTGGAGGGCTTTTGCTATGGCTCTTACGCTTGTTACCGAAGCTTCATTGATGTTTCTCTGGCGCTGCTCGTACATTTGGATTGAGCGGAGTGACACACCCGATTCATATGCTAGGTCTTGTTGGGTTTTCTTAAGCTTCTTTCTTGCTAACGCAAGTTTGGTTTGCCTGAACGCTTTTTTCGCCATATCGCAGACGAGGCGAGCCACGCGTTCCTCCGAGGCTTCGTGCCAGGGATAGTACAGACTGCGCAGTGCGTCAAACGGAACGACATGCAGCAGGTCTTCGAAAGACTCTCCTAGGCGCCACTGAAGGTATGCCAATATCCAGCCTGTCCAATATTCCGGTGTCTTTTCGAATCGGTAGGTTCGATTTGGCATCGGCCTTGATTGGTAGCCCGACCTTTCGGCGATAAGCGCGAATAGCTCAACGCCCGATTTTCCCGATACGACCCATGCGTTGCCACGCTC
Organism: uncultured bacterium; assembly: GCA_905215095.1. GTDB lineage: Bacteria > Actinomycetota > Coriobacteriia > Coriobacteriales > Coriobacteriaceae > Collinsella. The sequence goes on from CAJMOL010000011.1 coordinate 4,950, forward strand.
AAACTCACGGGCTACGCCGCTCAGGCAAAAGAGTTCAGCGACCTCGGACCCTTCCGCTCCATAGTCGTTCACGGCATAGTCGAAGCAGTCGCCGAGGTTGTTCATTGCATCCTCGAGGTAGTAGACGGGATATGTCCTACTCGGCCCACGATCTGTTAACTCTTGGATCATTTAAATCAACCCTCCCTGCCATTAAATCCCTAATGTCGATACCTTCGGAATCGAACCCATTGACCGTATCCAAATATTTGCGTCGAGCATTCTGCTCTCGCTCAAAACGCTTGGGATAATACTCAGGCCCCGAAGCCTGCTTCCAATCGCGGAACCTAATCGCCGAGAACGCACGCTCACTCATAAGCGCATATTGAATGCCCAAATCCCCCAAAAACATAATGCGCTGCAATTGCCTGAGCGAAATCATGCCGTTGACAAACTGTCTTGCAAACGAGAAATAGGAATCGTCTGCACGATAGCCTCGAATAACGTCATAAGGAGATGTATCAATTAAACAGTTATCAAGTAGATAGCGAAGCCCCTCGCGTGCTACTGGCGTCGAAACATTGAACTCTCTGTTGTTCGCCAGAATTGCAAGCCAATTGAGGATTGAAAACTCCCCAGACTCCAAATCCAAGACCGAAAGGCCATCTAAATCAAGCTCATATCGATTGGCAACGCCATCAGACTCGGTCCGGCATGCCCATTCCATCGCCATTTCCTCATGTGGCGTGCAATAAAACCCGCGCCCATAGTCATTGAATTGTCTGCATTTATCCAACGACGGACGTTCGACAACAACCTCCGACCCGTGCCAAAGCTCCATATCGACCTCCAAAAAAATATCACCTCAGTGATAGTTTACCAATAACTATCACTGAGGTGATATAGATGAGAGCTTTTGAGGGGTTGCAGCCCGATTAGAGGCAGGCTTCGGCGATGCGCTTTTTAAGTTCGTCGATGCCGGTACCGGTCTGGGAGCTCGTAATGATCACGTTCTCGGCCGGGACGTTGAGTTGCTTTTTGATGGCTGCTGCCTGGCGGGCTTGCTGGGTGCGGCTGAGCTTGTCGGCCTTGGTGAGGCAAACGATAAAGTTGAACTCGTTGCCCTGTAGGTAGTCGATCATGTCATGGTCGAGCTTACTCGGGTCGTGACGAATATCCACCAGCGACACGACCAGGTTAAAGCTGCGCTCCGAGTCGAAGAAGTCGCCGATAAGTTCTGCCCAGCGGTCACGCTCGGCCTTGGAACGACGGGCGAAACCATAGCCCGGCAGGTCGACGAAGTGCACGTCGTCAGCCTCAAAGAAGTTGATATTGCTCGTCTTGCCCGGTGTGCTCGAAACCTTGACGAGGTTCTTGCGGCCAAAAAGCTTGTTCATGATCGACGACTTGCCCACGTTGGAGCGGCCGACGAAGCTCACCTCGGGGCAGGTGGACTCGGGGATCTGCGAAACCTTGCCGTAGCTGGCGACGAACTTGGCAAGCTGATAGTTAATGGAATCGGCCATGGACACTCCTTGGTCGTAGGTTCTTACAAAAGAGCGCGCTAATAGATAGCAGCGATACGGCGAACGATATCGAGCGTAATGCCACTCGCGGTACGAGCATACTCGAACAGATCGAACTCGCGGTCGCAAATCACATCGTACGCCTCGTCACAATTATCGCTGATAGCGCGCAGCACCAGGCAATCGACACCATTTTTGGTTGCGACATGGGCAATTGCCGCGCCCTCCATGCCAACACAATCGGCATGCGTCGCCTCGATAGCGTCGTTGCGCATGGCGGCGCCCGTCACAAAGCGGTTACCCGTGGCAATCGTGCCGACCAGGAATTGTTTGGCTCCCTCGTTCGAAGCGGCTGCATTTGTCGAAGCGTTGACAAAGCCACGCTCAGCAAGCACATCGGCAGCAATATCGACCAGCGCAGGCGTCGAGCCAAATTCCTCGAGCCCCGGTGCAGACTCGGCGATAAGCGCGGTATCGGTATCCAGATAGCGCAGGCGTTTGCCGATGACTACGTCGTCGATATGGAGCTTGGGGTTCAAACCGCCCGCGATACCCGAAAGCACAACTGCCTGCGGAGCATACTTGCTAATGAGGTGCTGTGTTGCAGCGGCGGCGTTCACCGTGCCCATGCCCGCCGTTGTGGCGACAAGCGTCAGGCCGTCGAACTCACCGCTCACAACGGTCAAGCCTGCCTCCTGTGCCTCGCAAACGTCGCTCAGCTCTTCCTTAATCTGCATGATCTCTTTTTCGAGTGCACCGATAATCGCGATGGTAGCCATGCCATTCCCCAAACCTATACGAAATTCTCAACCAAGGTATGGTACCAGCATTTTGTTTGACCTCGCCAAACGAACACGCTAAGCCAGTGCAGCTCGCGTATCAAACAGAGCCTTTGCAATCGCAGCCGTAACCTCGCTCGAGCGGTCGCTCCACGGCATCGATGTCATGATGCTCATGACATAGGTACGGCCATCGATGTCGATAAGGCCCGCATCGCATGTCGAATAGCAACCATCCTCGCTAATCCAGCCTGCCTTGTTGCGCACCAAGGCTTGGTCGTCCGCAATGCCGTCACGGATAAATGAGCGCGATGTTGATGACAGCAATTCAGATAACCACTGGGAGGTCTCACTGCCACAGCTCAGATACTCGCTCATCTCGCGCCATAACCTCGCAGAAGTGCGCGGGCAGTAGGTCGGAAAATCACTCATCGGATTCAGTGCCGTTTCGTCATCAACACCCAGATTGGCAATCCAATCCTCATAGCCATCATGGTCAAACGCCGCGCGTAACGCGATAAACGAATCGTTGTCTGAGTTGGCGACGGCATTCTCGATAAGGTCGCGCACCGTCTGCCAGCCCATGCTGCAACCACCATACGTGGCTAAAGGCCCATCGAGCGACACCCGCCCCGATTCGACCAACGTCTCGCAAATATAGAGCGCATACAGCGCTTTGTAGCTGCTCGCTCCATACACCTCGACATCGGCGTTATACGTCACGCCCCTACCGCTCGATAGGTCGTAGAACACTACACCCACGTCGCCCAGCTCCTGCGCCCGACACAGGGCATCCTGGAGCGAGGCAAGGCTCTCATCCTCCAAGGCAGGAGTCTTGTTATCCACCAACGAGAAGGTCCGAACGGTATCACCCGAAGGGATATCGTTGAAGTCCGCCTTCGAAAGTCTCGTCTTGAGATCTGCCGTCGACAGAGCTTGATCTGCCGACGCTTTGGACTTTGAAACCTTCTCGTTTTGCAGCTGCACCGTTGACGCATCTGGGCGCACCGTTCGCTCCGAGGCGTAGGTTTTAACGGTAATTCCGAGGATAATAACCGCCGACGTTAGCATCCCAATGGCGGCAATCTTCCTCACGCGGATGCGAGCGCCGGCAAGGCCACGCGAAGACGTGCCCTTCGTCTTATATCTGCTGCCATGCTGCGGCACATACTCGTCCCGCGATGCGTTGTTTCGCACGTGGTCTCCTGACTGCTACCGTTCATATACGAGCAGCATAATACCGAGCAGGCATTTCTTTCCAAAGATATTCAGCGGCGTTTAAGGTGTCTCTAAAGAAACCACAAGCGTATTTATCCAAATGGCACGATTCTGTTGCGCATCTCACCGCAACCTTGACCAGTCTTTTTGGGACGGGGCTCTTTAGCAATCAACTAGGTGCCCAGGGGCACTCATTTAAGTCTGTCCCCAATGAGTGCCCTTGGGGGCGAAAATGGCTCGCTAGCCGATGGCGTTTTTGAGTTCCGTGCGGCGCTTTTTCATGCCCGTCATGACGGCGTTGCGCAGCTCGGGCATGCGCGCGGTATCCATCTGGGGCACACCCTCGAGCTTATAGGGAATGCCCAGTTGCTCGTACTTGACGACACCCATCGTGTGATACGGCAGCATCTCCAGGCCGACCACGTTATGCCACGGGGCAATCAAGCGACCGAGCGCCTCGCACTCCTCCACCGTATCGGTAATACCCGGCACTACCACGTGGCGAATAACAACCTTAATCTTGCGACGCGCGAGCTCATCACCAAACGCCAGAATACGTGCGGGATCGCAACCGGTCAGCTTTTTATGCTCGACGGGATCGGCGTGTTTAATGTCGAGCAGCACCATATCGGTCTCGTTGAGTACGGCATCGAACTTCTCGGGATGCGTGGGATCGAACGCATAGCCGCAACTATCCAAGCAGGTATGTACGCGACCATCGGGGTTGTTGTGCATTGCGCGGAACAGGTCGGCCAAGAACTCAGGCTGCAGGAGCGGCTCGCCGCCGGATACCGTAATACCACCGCTGCGGTAAAACTCATGGTTGCTCTGGAACTCGTCCATCAGGTGCTCGACGGTCACCATGGTACCGCCGTTAACCGACCAGGTATCGGGGTTGTGGCAATACGCACAGCGCATGGGGCAGCCCTGAACAAACACCACAAAGCGGATGCCGGGTCCATCGACCGTCCCCATCGTCTCAATCGAATGCACGCGGCCCAGGGCAAACGCGGAGTCCTCAGGACGAGCGTCCACACCCTCGAGCGTCATCTCAGCCATTCCCGCTACCTTGCCTCTCATTGGTTTTAGCTACATAAATGCCAGAGTCATTCTAGCCTATATGCTTGATGGCGAAACGGTTTAGCGGTCAATTGGATTGTCCTATTTGGCCCCATGCAAAAGCGGCGGGAAGGTTGTCGCAACCCGCCCGCCGCCGAGGCAATAGAAATCGATAAACGCCAGGCTTTACGCCTTGAGCGTGAGCACCGCACCGAAGGCGGTCGGGCCGCAATGGCTCGAGATCACGCCGCCGACCTGAGTCCAGGTAACGTCCTTAAAGCCCAGGTCGTGCGCATAGACTTCCATGTCGTCGCGCAGCTCCTGGGAAAGGCCCACCGAATACGCCAAGCCAATGTGCGAGTAGTCAATCTCGCCTTTCGCAACCATGTGGTCAATAAAGGCGCGGGCGCATTTGAGCATAGAGCCGCGGAATTTCTTGGTCGCCACGAACTTGCCGCCCGTCACCTCAATGCAGGGCTTAATCTTGAGCAGGTGGGCGCCAAGGAATGCGACGTTGGACAAGCGACCGCCCGCCTTAAGGAAGGCAAGGTCCGTAGGAACAAAGCCCAGCAGTACGCGGTCCATGACGGAGTTCGTAAATGCAAAGATCTCGTCGACGGTGGCATCGGGGTGAGCCTCGATGTATTTGGCGGTCTCGACGACAACGAGCGACTGGCCAACCGAAACAAAACGCGTGTCCATGGAGTAGACGTAGTCGCGCCCCTGGGCCGCAATCTTAGAGGACTGATGCGAACAGGTCGTGGCCTCGGAATATGCAAGATGCAAAATAGTCGCGTCGGGTTGCTCGGCATGGATGCGGTCGTACACGTGAGCAAAATCCGCAGGCGCACAGCCACTGGTCTTGGGCATCACGCCAAACTCGTTGCAGCGCGAGTAAATCTCGAGCGGATCGATGGAGCCGTCCTCGACGGTCTCGTCACCAATCGTGACATGCATGGGCACGCGCACGATGCCGTAGCGCTCGCAGAGCTCCGGCGTCACATCCGACCCAGACTCGACCACGATTACGTACTTGCCCATTAATATAACGACCCATCTCGACATTGGCTTTTCAATACATGGCACGCACCGCCGCACTGTTGCACAACGGCGTCCAAGCGCCAAAGAGACGCCGCCCCTTGCACACAACAAAGGACAGCGTCTCCCTGGAAAAACTCCGTGCTAATCTGAGATTCTACACGGTTTATTACTAAGTGTTACTTACTCCGCAAACGGTCGCTATACGCGATAAACGGTAGTTCGCTGCGGCAACTGCGACACATTCCGCCCAGCAAGTCCAATCGTGCTCCACACACGGTTAATGCGCGAGGCGGTAGAAATTCATCGATGCCGCGCCCTCGGCGTGCAGCTCCATCGCCGGAACCGCCGGCGAATAGGTACGGCTCGTAAGTGCCGCCTCGCCGCCATTTGCAAAAATCTCGACCATCGTAGTGTCCGAAAGCACGCGCAGGTCGCGAAGCTCGCTGAGCTCAATCGACCTCTGGTCGCGCCCATAGCCTTCGTCACCCATGTCGAGGGTAAGCATCCCGTCTGCATAGCGCACAAAGACACCCTTGCGGATTTCGAGCTCGACCATCTTGGCGCCCTCGCAGGAAACCACAAGATCAAACAGGCGGCCCGGCTCCTCAACGGTTTCACCGCCTATCGCGCGAACGCAGTCACCGCGCATCCTCTCAATCTCGTGCGCCGGCCGCTGGCAGAGCTTACCATCGCGTATGCTCAGCTCTCGCGGCACCGTCAACGCGCACTGCCACCCGCGCGCCACCGTCGGGTTTTCTGCCGTCGCGTCGGGGCAACCCGACCATCCGATCATCAAACGCCGGCCTGCAGTATCCTCAAAGGACTGCGGAGCATAGAAATCAAAACCGGCATCGACCATCGGGGGCATGCCCTTCCCGACGATTTTAAAGCTCGGCGCCTCCCAATCGGCCTCGATGGAGAACCACACGCACTGATGCGGATTGCGGTAATGCCAACCATCGGCAGGCACACCCTGCGGACAGCAAACGAGAATAAGCTCGCCATCGAGCTCAAACAGATCGGGGCACTCCCACATAAAGCCAAACTTCTCGCCCAACTCAATGCGCGTCGCATAGCTCCAGTCCTCAAGATTGCGCGAGGTATAGACAAGCACGCACCCGCGATCGTCTTTCGTACGAGCGCCGAGAACCATGTAGTAGATACCGTCGTGTTCAAGGATCTTGGGGTCGCGCACGTGCGTACCGATATCGTCGGGGTAATCGACCGGCCCAACAGCTATGCGCTTCTCGCCCAATTCGTCGGGATTCTCGGCAACCATATGAATCTGGTTTTGCTCACGGCCCGTCAACACGTAGTCGTAATCATCGCGGTCAAAATGCTTAACGTTGCCGGTATAGAAGTAGTGAATCTTGCCATCACGTACAAAGGCAGAACCAGAATACGCTCCACTCGAATCCAAATCGGAATCGGGGAACAGCACAGGGCCGCGATTCTCGTACGTCACAAAATCCTTTGTCGTCAGATGGTTCCAAAGCACTGGACCGCCATGCGCAGCATCGAATGGATCGTATTGGTGATAGATGTGATACGTATCACCGATCTGCACCAAACCGTTGGGGTCGTTGAGCCAGCCAAGCTCAGGCTCCACATGGAACAGGAGCCTATCGGGGTCGGACGCGATGCGACCCGCCGTCTCATCCTGTCCGGCACGCCACTGCTCATAGTCCGCGCGTGTCACCTTATTTTTTTGATTAAACATCGCCGTTGACTTTCTCGTCTATGGGGAAGGACGCTCGACTCACACGAGTCGAACGCCCTTCCCCAAATGGACTTATCCTCAGATTACGCTGAACGGCTCAACTAGAAGCTGACATCGAAGCCAGCGCCAGCGCCCTCTTCATCAGTGGTCGGCACGCCCTTTGCCTTGTTGTAGGCAAAGATCAAGACGATCGGCACGATAAAGGCGATGAGATTGCCAGCCACATACCACACGAGCGTCTCGGGCGTGACGATGAGCAGGCCAAGCACGCCGGTCAGACCCTGACCGATGGCGCGCACCTCAAAGAGCTTCACGAAGGCACCGCCGCAGCCTGCACCGATGCAAGCGCAGATGAACGGGATGATCGAGTAGCGCATGTTTGCAGCGAAGATAGCGGGCTCGGAGATTCCGACCAGCGTCGGGATAAAGGACGACATGCAGATGTTGCGCTCTTTGGAATGCTTCTTGTGAATGAGGTACATGCCGATGGCGCCGCCGCCCTGGGCGATGATGGAAACCGACCAGATGGCCTGGATGTAGTTGAAGCCAGTCGTGGCGACGAGGTTTGCCTCGATACCCTGGATGAACTGATGCGTACCGGTAACGACAAGCGGCTGCAGGAACGCGGCGAAGACAAAGGCACCAAAGACGCCCATCCTGTTGTACAGGATATCGATTACGCCGCCGAGGACGTCGCCGATCAGGTTGCCGAGCGGGCCGAACACGGTGAACAGGGCGACGTTAGCAAGAATCAGGGTAACGGTCGGGACAAAGACGAACGAGACGACCTCGGGGATGTACTTCTGGGCAATCTTTTCGACCTTGGCCATAAACCAGGCAGTCAGGATTGCAGGGAACACGCCGCCCTGGAAAGCAACCATGGGAATGGATAGCGGACCAAAGTTCCAGTACTCAGCACCCGTCGGGTCCATAACGAACGTGTTGCGGTTCATAAGGCTCGGGTGAACCATGACGATACCGACGAGGATGCCCAGGATCGGGTTACCGCCAAAACGCTTGACCGCGCTGTACATAACCAGGACAGGCAGGTAGTCAAACGTGGTGGCGATAATGGCAAAGAAGCTTGCGAGGTTCTTGAGGAACTCGCTGTGATCGGCGAGGCTGCCTTCCATGCCAAAGAGGCCGTTGGCAACGATCAGCGACTTAAGGCCGATGATGATTGCAGCGCCGACGAAGGCAGGAATGATGGGGATAAAGATATCCGAGAATACCTTGAGGACCGAGAAGAACTTGCCCTTCTTGTCCGCCTCGGCGCCCTTGACCTCGGAAGCACTGATCTCCTTAACGCCCGTCAGAGCCATAAACTCATCGTAGACCTTGTTGACGGTACCGGTACCGAAGATGATCATGAGCTGGCCGCTGTTGTACAGCACGCCCTTGACGCCATCGATGTTCTCGAGCTCGGCCTTGTTGTACTTGCTCGTATCCTTGAGCACCAGACGCAGACGGGTCACGCAATGCGTGGCGCCCTCGATGTTCTCCAGTCCGCCGACGTTGTCGACGACTTGCTGGGACACTGCCTTGTAGTCCATGTTCCTCTCCATTCCCTTACGAAATCATAAAACGTTTTGATGCCATTACAGAGACGCGATCGTTGCATTTGCGCACTTGAGCGTACCGTCGGTGACCGTCAGTGCCACACCCTGGCCCTGCTTATTGCAGAAGCGCGCGTTAAGCGCAACATCATCGACAAAGATGGTCGCGATGTCGTCGTCGACGACCAGACGCACATGGTGAGTGCCCTCGCCCTTAAAGAACAACGGACGCTCGAGGCCCATGTTGTTGACCTGGAACCACGGATACTGGGGGGCCGCCGTAAACTCGAGCTTGCCCTCACGCAGGTTGGCGCGGAACTCATAGGCAAGACCGGACTCGGCGTCCTCGGCAAGCTTCACCGAGAAGCCGGCAGCGTCACCGGCGAGCTCGATGTCGGCGTCGAGCATATAGGTAGAACCGGCATCCGCGGCGAGCACCTGCTCGACCTTGCCCGACTCGCAGGAAAGCTCAAAGGCCTCGACTGCCTTAGCCTCGCCAAAGGCGCCAAGCATGCTGTCGGGAAGCTTGGTGCCGAGCGTTCCGTCGGCACGCTGAACGATCTCGAGAGGCATAAAGGTGCCACCCCACAGGTAAGAGCTGGGATCGCCACCCTCGTCACGCGTAGGAACCCAACCAAAGAGAACGCGGCGCTCGCCATCAAATGCGGTACGCGCGGCATAGTACGCGCGGCCATCGAATGAATCGTCAGCAGGAGTGATCCAAGGACCGTTGATAGAGCGAGACATGCGGTAACGGGTCTTGTTGCCATCACTGTACTCAGAGAACACCAGATACCACCAGTCGCCCATCTTAAAGAGATCAGGCATCTCGAACATGGTGTACAGGCCCGGATTCCACCAGTCGCCCTGGAACTCCCAGGTATCCAGGTCCTTGGAGGTGAACTTGACCAGACGCCCGGTCATCAGACGCTTGTCCTCGCCCACGCGCGTGCCGAGGATGAGCATGTACTCTTCGTTCTCCTCATCCCAAAGAACAAAGGGATCGCGCCAGTTGCGGTCATCGTAACCCTCCTGGGGCGGAAGCAGCGTCTCGGCGATGTTCTTCTCCCACTTGACGGCGTCGTCACTCGTTGCGTGAAGAAGAACCTGCTTCATCAAGCGCGCGCGGACCTTATCGCGATTGCAACCAGTGTAGAGCGCATGGTACTTGTCGCCCACCTTAAACACCGTGCCAGCATAAACATACTGGTCGACTTCCTCGTCGCCGCCACGCTCAAGGCTCTCGCCAAAGTCCTTGTAGTTGACGAAATCCTTGGTCGTAGCGAGTGCCCAGCCAAACGGCTCTCCGAAAGGTCCGGGGTTTCGCGTGTCACGCTGATGATAGAGATAGAACGTGCCGTCCTCGCCGTACGGCATGATGTCGCCTACCCAAATTCCCTCAGGCTGGTAATACACCTTGTGCATCCGAGACTTCCTTTCCACGACATACTAACTCGGTACAATGGCAAGATATGTCAATCGTTTTCATATGTCAAACGTTTTCACACCAATACGTCTTTTCGCAGTTCCAGTCGTCGGCAAACGGTTGACATATGCCGGTGAACGGTCATCAGAGGCGTTTGAGGATTTCTTTTGGCACGGGATGAACTACGCGGTTTTGCCCTCAATGAGTTCAACGGGGAGCTTGATATTCGATTCGGGATTATCGCCGTTAATAAGAGCGATGATGGATTGCGCCGCGAGCTCTCCGATGCGATCGATATCTTGACGTACGGTTGTTAAGTCAGGCATAAACGTCATAGTGCGGCGGGCACCATCCGCGCCCACGACCTTAATATCGCCCGGAGCGCTCAAGCCGCGCTGCTTCATCACGTTAAGACAGATAGCCGCCATCGTGTCGTCTCCCGCAAAGATGCCGTCAATATCGGGGTTCTCATCGAGGATCTTCGCAACGACCGCGCCCTTTTCGTCGTCGGGCTTAACGAACTCAACCTCACGGACAAGCGCGGACAAACCGGCCTGCTCAACAACATCGAGGTAGGCATCGGTACGCTTATTGGCAGGCATGCGCATGCGGCTATTGCTGCGCAGGCACAGGATGCGTGAACATCCGTCATCGATCAGGCGACGCGTGGCAAGTTCGCCGATGCTATAGCTGTCGCTCGCAATCTGAACAGAGGCTTCGCCAAGGTCGCAGTCGATACCAACCAGACTCAAGCCCATCTCGGCATACGCCTCGGCACCGATATTAAGCGAGTTGACGATGACGCCATCAACCATATTGCGTCGAAGCATGTCGATATAAGAGCGCTCAAGCTCGGGTCGATTGGCGCTATTGCACAGCAGCATCTTAAAACCGTTTTCGGCCAGGGTATGCTCAATGACTTGAACCACTTGGGCATGAAACGGACTGCTGACATAGGGGACGATCATACCGATAAGATTCAGGCGACCGTTGAGCATGGCACGGGCGATATCGTTAGGCGTATAGTTGATGCGCTTCATCGCGGCATGGACCTTATCGCGGGTCTCTTGGCTAATATAGCCGCGATTATTAAGCACGCGAGATACCGTAGTAGGCGAAACCCCCGCCACCGCTGCAACTTCCTTGATGCCAGGCTTAGCCGTATCCTTAGAACGAGCACTCTCGCGAGCCATAGCACCCTCCCCCATCAACATGTCATACGTTTACATACGAACAAAGCATACCCCAACAACAGCGGGAAGACGGTAACAGCACAAGTAAGTAAACGACTCATCCAGCTAATTAGGAGAGTTCCGCCTAAAGGGTGACTACACAGGACCCCCGCCGGGCCGCTTTGGGTTACTTTCCAAAACATTTCCGCAGGACGCAAAGGGCTCCGCCGCGC
>CAJMOL010000012.1 GCA_905215095.1 uncultured bacterium
CCTCGCGGCCGTCGACGCGACGAAGCCGAGGTTCGACCCAGCGCCGTTTGCAAGCTCGGAGGACGCGGTAGCGCCCTTTCCGTTCATCTCGGGGGCGAGGAAGTTGAGCGCGTCGGACAGCGCCTGCCCGATGGAGGACATGGCGCTGATGGGGCCTTCCCTGCCTGTGTCGATGCCGTTCTGGAGGCCGGCGTCGAGGTCGCCGCCGATGGCCTCGAAGACCGTCGACGGCGAGTGGACGCCGAGAATCTCCTTGGCCCTGTCGATGACGTCCTGGCCGAGCGCGGCGGACGCCTCCGGGGACAGCGTTCCGTTCCTGATGCCCTCGGCGAGGCCCTCGTCGATGTTGATTCCGGCCTCTTTGCACTTGGTCACAAGCTCGTCGTCGAGCTTGAGCAGGACGGCGTCCTTCATGGCCTGCGTGGCGTCGGCCGGCAGGTTGGAGTACTGCTCGATGACGTCGGCAAGGGCCTGCGGGCAGTCGATGCCGTAGCGCTTGAACGTATCGGGCAGGTCGGAGATGTTCCCATCGGCGAGAGACTTCATGATAAGAATCGCGTCGCCGACTTCGATGGAGCCGTCCGCGATGCCCTGAGCGAGCATCTGGGCCACGCTGAGTCCGAGCGGCTGCATCTCGGGAGGCAATCCCTCCACGGCAGCGTTGACGCCGTTCGTGACGAACGCCACGGCCTGGTCGACAGTGACCTTGCCGCCCTCGATCCCGAGTGCCAGCGAGGATGTGATGCTGCTGCCATAGCCGGACATCGAGTCGGACAGACCCTTGAACGCGCCGGAGACGCGCTCTGTGGCATCGTCCATTTCCTCGATACGGTCCGTCAGGTACTTGGTGTTCTCCGCGGCCTTCTTCTTCGCCTCAGTGGCCTCATCGAGGTTCTTTTTCTCCTGGGATGTCGCGGTAGCGCTCTCCCACGCGGCCTCGGCCTGCTCCTTGGTGACCTTTCCGGCTGCCGAGTTGTTCTTGATGTACAGCTCGATCCACTCGTCGTGCTTCGCGAGCCTCTTGTTGTACGCATCGGTGGCCTTCTCGACCTCGACGGTCGCGCGGGCCTCCTCCTCGAGGTACTCTGCCGCGACCTTGGAGTACGCCTGCTTCTTGGCGTTCAGCTCCCACGCGTCGGCATTTGCCTTCAGCGCATCGGTGCTCTTGGAGATGGAGCCGGACACCGCATCGGTCACGCCGACGGAGTCGCCCGTGATGTCGTTGTAGCCCTTCACGGCCGCGGCGAGCTTCTCCTGCTCGTACTTGTTCAGCTCGGACTTTGACGTAAGCTCCTCGATGGTGCCGATATAGCTCTCGAGGAGGTACTTGTTCGAGCCGATGTCGTCGAGCGAGGACGCGAACCCATCGTTGATGTCTTTCAGGGACTCATAGAGTCCGTCGACGTCCGGCTTGAGTCCGGCATAGGCATCATCAAGCGCATCGACTGAACCCTTATGGCTGTCGATGATGGACGAGGCGCTCTGCATCGCGCCGTTGACGAGGTCCTGCTTTTCCTTCCACCTTGCATATTCGGCCACGAGTGCGCCGACGACGCCCACTGCCGCACTGACGGCGACAATCGGCAGCGACGCCTTCAGTACGGTGCTCGCACCCGCCAGGAGCTTCGTCCCCGTTACGGCGAGCTTCTCCTTGGCGGTGAGTCCCGAAAGCTCGTCGGCCATGGCCGCTGCCATCTTCGCCGCGTTCGCCGACGCGCTGTTCAGCTTGGACAGGTGCTCCCTTAGCTGCTTCGCTCCTGTTCCCGCCGTTCCGATAATGGACAGCACCGGGCCTGCGGCAGCCGCCAGCAATCCAGCACCTGCGGCAGACAGGCGGAAGCTGTCGTCGGCCTTGGCGAAATTCTTGGCGGCGTCGCCTGCGACGTCGGCAACACGGGAGAAAATCGGTGCCAGAGCGTCGCCGAGTGCGGACGCGGCGTTCTCGCCGGCGTTCTCGATTCGGGAGATTGAGCCGGACAGGCCCTCTGCCTTCTTGCTCGCCTCAGCGGCGGCATCGCCCGCGTCTCCCCACTCGTCGCTCACGCCGCTCCACGCGTCGCGAGACATCGTGAGGCTGTCGTCTAGCCCCTCGACCGTCTGCATCAGTCCCTCGACCGCCTGCTTCTGGCGGACCGAGGTGATGCCGAGGTCGACGAGGGTCGCGTCGGCGGAACCGCCGCTCTCCTCGATTCCCTTGAGGCCCTCGACGAACGCCTTCAGCACGGCAGTCGGGTCCTTGTCCCATGCGGCCTTGAAGTCCTCCGCGGACATCTGCGACGTCCTTGCAAAGGCATCGAGCGAGCCTCCGCCCTGTGCCACGGCAGTCTCGATGTTGGACATCGTCTTGCTGATGGCGGTGCCGGCGGACTCGGCGTTCTGGCCGGTCGACGCGATGGACGAGGCCCATGCGAGGATGTCCGGAGTGGTCATGCCGATGATGGAACCCATGGAGCCGATGCGCTTGGCGATGTCGATGATCTGCGACTCGGTCGACGCACCGTTGTTTCCGAGGCGCACGAGCGAGTCGGAGAACGCCGGCATGTGGCTCTCGTCGAGGTCGTCGAGGATGTTCGCGAGCTGTCCGAGGGCAGTCGCGGCCTCGTCGGCATTGAGGTCGGTGGCGACGTCGATGTTCGAGACGGTCGTCGCGAACGTGTCGAGCGCCTCTGTGGCGATTCCAAGCTCGCCGCCGATTGCCTGGATGGACAGGATCTGCGACGCGGACGTTACATGCGTGTTGGAGAAGTCGATTGCGGCCTGCTTGAGGTTCTCGAAGTCCTGCTCGGTGCCGTTGACGGTCTTGCGCATGTCGCGGTAGGCGGAGTCCATGTCGTTCGCGGCGCTGATGGACGCGCCGCCGAGCGCGACCATCGCCGGGGTCAGCGTGGCGGACAGCGTCATGCCGAGCGACTTCACGGTGGACCATCCGAACTCGACGGTGCCACCCATGTTGCGCATGGACGATGCGAGTTCGTCGACCTGAATCTTGGCTTCCTCGGCGGTCTGCTTGACCTCGACGTACTCCTTCTGCATGTTCGCGGAGTCTCGGGCGGATGCCGCCTTCTTCTCCTCCGCGGACAGCTCGTACACGGCGGTCTTCGCCTTGAGCACGGCCTCTGCGGCCTGCTTGTAGTCGTCCTCAGTGGACTTTGCGGACTGGTCGACCTGCTTCATGCGGCTCTCGGCGTCCTGTAGGGCCGCCTTGGCGTACTGAAGCTCCGAATTGATGCCGGACCAGTGCTCAGTGGCCTTCTGCGCCTCGATTGCGACGTTCTTGGTGGAGGCGGCGACCTTGTCGACGCCGGACTCCTCGTACGCCTTCAGCTTGTCGCCGAGAAGCTCGGCCTTGCGCTTGGCAAGCTCGGCCGCCTGAGCGAGGTCGTTCAGCTTGCGCTCGGCCGCCATCATGTTGTTCGGGTTCATCTTGAGGGCCGCGTCGCAGCGCTTCGCGTCGGCGACGAGGTCCTTTATGGAGGCGTCCATCTTCTCGACCTCTCGGTCGGTAGTGATGAACCCCTGGGCCAGGTTCGACGGGATGTTGAGCTTGCCCATCTGCGTGGACAGGCTCCTCACGTCGGACGTGGTCACGTCGATCTCGTTCTCGAGATGCTTCAGCTCGGCCACCTGCTTGGCGGCCTCGTTCTCGTCGAACGCCTGCTGCCACGCGGCACGCATCTCCAAGATGGCGTCGATGTCGTCATCCGTGACGAGTCCGACTTCCTTCAGCTTGACGACGGTCGTCTCGAACTCCTCGTTGGAGCTGCGGATGGCGTCGGAGAGCTTGAAGTCGTCGGGGAACTCATCCATCGCGCGTGCGGCCTTGTTGATTGGGCCGTACATCTTGTCGAGTTCCGCGTTGAGCGCGTTGTATCGCTTGAGCGCGAGCTGTGCGTTCAGGGCCGCGTTCTCGGTGTGCTCCGCAAGCTCCTTGACGCTTCGGTCGGTACCGGCGGCGGTCGCCCTGGACAGCTGCTCGTGGGCCTCCTTGAGCGTTCTGAGCTTGAGGGCGGCCTCCTGTGCGCGGTCCTTGAGAAGTTCGTACTTTCGCGTGACGTTGGTCAGGCTGCCGGGGTCGAGGTTGGAGGCCTTGGTGATGGCCTTGAGCTGCCTCTGAGTCTCGGCACCGGCCTTGGTAGCTGCCTTGAGGGCGGCGGTGAGCTTGGTGGTGTCGCCGCCGATCTTGATGGTCAGTCCGCGATATGCGTCCGCCATGGGTCACCATGCCCTTCCTGTTAACCGAGCAGCCGGTCTATGTCTTCTAGGGTTGCGTCGCGCGTGCCGTCGGAGCTGTTCCGCTGTGGCACGGTCGACTGGAGGAACATCAGCAGCTCCGGAAGGCGCATCGTCATCAGGCGGTCCCACGGGATGCCCGCGCGGAGGCCGGATGAGAAGATTCGCGTGTACCGGAGCGGGTCTTCGCCCGATTCGCCGGGCTGTGCCGGCACTCCTTTAAGAGCGGGTGTGAAACAGGCCGCGCTGCGTCTCCTCGAACGCAGCGAAGTTGGTGTCGCGCATGTTCACCTGGCCGAGGCCCATGAGCCACTGCTTGAACGTCGGACAGGTGTCGCCGGCGACGTCGCAGGCTGTCTTGCGCATGGCCCACATGACGCGCAGCGTCGCGTCCCATCGGTCCTTCGTGTAGTCGATTACGGTGTTGACGTACTGGGGGAAGGCCCTGCGCACGAGTGCGGACGTGGCCTTCGGAAGCGGCTTCTGCTTACCGGTCTTCTCGTCGACGGGCATGTTCTCGGCGAGCCTGTTCTCGACGAAC
The DNA here is from genome assembly GCA_905215095.1 of uncultured bacterium. Lineage (GTDB taxonomy): Bacteria > Actinomycetota > Coriobacteriia > Coriobacteriales > Coriobacteriaceae > Collinsella. Next base: position 4,772 of record CAJMOL010000012.1, read on the forward strand.
TCGGCGGTCACCACCTCGCCGCTGTCATCGCCGAGATCGACCCTGCCGTAGAAGTCAGCGATGAGGGACACGCCGAACTCCTGCTCGTACAGGTAGGTCGTGTACGCGGAGCAGATGTACTCGAGCTCCCCGGTGCCGTCGATGTCGTATTTCATGCTGTCTACCTTTCCTTGTAGGCGTTAAAAGAGACACGCGGGCCTCTCGCCCGCCTACTCGACGAGAGGTCCGCGTGTTTCTTTCAAAAGAAAAGGGGCACCCGCAGGTGCCCCTTTCAGCTGTTTGTCTAGGCCGAAGCGGTCGGAAGCAGGACGCTATCGAAGAAGGAGTCGTACTTGGCCTTGTCGGTGGACTTGACGGTGGCCTTGGAGATGCTCTTGGCCTCGCCCTTGACCTGGAGCTGCTTGCCTGCGGCGGAGAAGCTGTAGGTGTCGGTGTCGGGGTCGGTCGTGTCCTCCTTGGTGTTCGCCTCGGTGTTGGGGCGGGACAGCTTGCAGCTGTAGTAGACGCAGCGGCGCTTGTAGGGGTCGCCGTTGACCTCGAACATCAGGGCGAACTCGACGCCGGTGCTGTCCATGTCCTCGAGCAGGAGTCCGCTGTCGTCGATATATCCGAGCAGGTCGATGAGCATCTGCTCCTCGGTGTCGGCAAGCTCAAGCTCTCCGGAGATGCTGGAGGAGTCGACGAAGGTGGCGTAGACGACGTCATCGGCGTAGAACTTGGTCACGTCGCCGTCGTACTCGACGGTGAGCTTCTTAGCGCCGGGTGCCTTGACGGGCGTCTTGTACTGGGACTTCTCGGGGTCCCAGACGGCATAGTGGACGTTCTTGAGTCCGTACTTAACCTTTGCCATTGGTTAGTTCCCTTCCTTGGTAACTGTGAAGTAATAGGAGACGATTCGCGCGTGCTCCGACTCCGACCAGTCCTCGTACACGCGGACGGGTCCGAACGCCCGTTTTAGGGCCATCAGAAGGGCTGTCTCGACCACCGGGTCGGCCTGCCTCTCGATGAGTTCGACCCGGTACCTCGGCATCGAGTACCAGTTGTCGTCGTCCGCGTACTGCTCTCCGCCGGAGTCGAGCGAGTAGACGAAGAACGGCGGCTTGACCTTCGACCCCTCCGGGTACGCCTGGTGCGTTCCGGCGAGGCCGGTGGCCCTGCACGCCTCGTAGACGAGCCTGTCGTACGACCCGAACAGCTCGAGAGCCTCTCCGATGTGCGCAGTCGGCTCGACGACCTCGACGTTCGCGCCGATGACGATTCCGCCCTCGGTCTTTCCGAGAGGTCCGGTCAGTGTCGCGCCGCTGACGCCCACGTTGCTCATAGGTCGGCCTCCAGCCTCTGGACGAGCGATTCGTATGCCTTCTGGAAGCCGCGCTCGGCCGCCGGGGCGACGTGGGGCCTTCCGGGCACGCGGCCGCCGCCGATGGTGGCGTGGCCTTTCTCGAGGAGGTGCGGGAGGCCCGGTTTCGTCGAGTAGACGTGCGACTCGGGCTTCTCCTCGGTCCCCTCGACCCTGTAGCGGATCGACTTTCTGTAGTCGCCAGTGCGGACCGGAGCGCCATCGCGCCACGCCTGCTTTGCCTCCTCGGAGCCGTCCCTTACGGACTCGAGCAGGTCGTCGCACGATACGGCCTTGATGTCTCCGAATATCTCGCCGAGCGCCGATGCGAAGGCGTCGGCCCCGACAGTCCTGCTAGCCATTGGAGACGTGCCTCCCCAGCTGTAGCTTCACGAACTCGCCCGAGACTGAGGCGTTCTCGACGTCGTACTGGACTCCGTCGAATTCGACCTCGCTCTCGCCCGAGTACTCGTCGGCCCTGAGCTGGATGAGGGCGTCGGCGCGGAGGCCGACGTCGAACGACGTGGCCCACAGGTCGCTGCCGACGGTGAAGCGGTTGCAGTAGCGCATCCTGCGCTCAGGCTGCCCCTGAATCACGTTTCCGGCCTCGTCCTGGACCATGTCGGGCCAAGCGAGCAGGAAGCAGACGTCGTTCCACCTCATTTGCCGTCGCCTCCGTAGGACGTCGGCGAGTTGAGGATGTCAACGACCGTCTGCCTGTATGCGTCCTCGAAGCGTGACGCGTCGCTGTTGTCGTAACCGAACCTCGACTTCGCGAAGAGGACGACCGCCATCTTCGCGAGCGGGTCGGAATCGACGAGGGCCTCGTCGACGCCAACGCGGTTAAGGTCGCGCTTGGCCGCCTCGATGAGGCCCTGAATCTCCGTATCGAAGGCATCGGAGGTGACGCGCAGGGCCACCTTGACCTCGTCTAGGAGCGCCATGCCGCATCACCTCCCATGGGCTAAGCCGTCTTCTTGGGGGCGGAGATGACGAGCAGACCGTTGGTGTCGCCGAGCTTGCCGTCGACGACGGTCTGCATCTTGAGCTTGGTGACGTTCTTGTCCTCGTCGTTCCAGCGGACGGAGCGCATGCCCATCTGCTGGTTGACGATGTAGTTGGACAGGTTGCCGAACAGGATGCAGGGGGTGTCGGCTGCGCCGCCCTTGGCATCCTCGTAGTTGGGCAGGATGTCCTCGGGGACGATGTTCACGTTCTTGCCCATCAGGCGGTAGGACTCGCTGTGAGCGCCGTCGAGGCCGTAGTTGACGCGGGCGACCGGCTGGCCGTTGGCGTCGACCATGCCGTCGACGTAGGTGTCCCACGTGGCCTGGGTCATGGTCCACTCGCCGCGGCTGCGGTACGGGGCCTTGACCTTCTTGAGGATGTTGGCCCAGCCTGCCCACGTGCCGATGGCCTTCTCGTCGAAGGTCACCTTGTTGTCGGCGGTGAGTCGGGGGTCCTTGAGGATGCCGAGCGGCATACCGGAACCGCTGCCGTTCACGCCGGCTGCCTCGAGGGCGCGGACCATGGCCTCTGCGCACTTCTCGGGGAACTGGCGCTGGAACATGTCCATGGTGGTCACCTGGGACAGGAAGCTCTGAGCGACCTTGACCTCGAGCATGTAGTAGAGGAAGGAGATGCGGCTGGGGTCGGTTGCCTTCTGGGTGTCGGAGGGCTTGGCCTCGGTGACCCAGCTGGCGGTGGGCAGGTAGTCCCAGATGTTGATCTCAAGGCCACCCTGGACGTTCATCTTGGCGAACTTGGGCCAGATGGTGCCGTACTCGGACATCTTCTGGATGATGGTGTTCGAGAGGGTGGTCGGGATGAAGTGCGGGACGTCGGAGGTCTGCGTGAAGGCGTCGGCGCGGACGTTCTCGGGGACCATGCCGCGGGTCACGAGGCCGTCGGGGTACTCGATGCCGCGGACGGTGTAGTCGTAGAAGGCGCGGTTGTAGTCCTCGGTGTCGAACGGGTCCTCGTTGCGGGTGACGGAGACGTCGGGGTTGGCGGTCTGAGCGCCGCCGGTGACGAGTGCGCCGGCACCGTTGGCGACGGCGGCGACACGGGAGGAGCGGAGGGCGTTGGCCTGGTTGCGGCGCTCGACCTCCTCCTGGATGAGGCGGACCTCCTCGTTGAGGACGTCCATGCCGACGGTGCTGTCGGCGTTGTCGAGTTCGGCGACTACCTCGGCACGGCGGTGCTCGAGGGAGGCGTCATCGAGGGCGCGGTACTGGGCCGCGTCCATGGGGATGAACTCCATTTTCTTGTTCCTTTCGTTAGAGCAAACGTAGCTTGAGCGCGGCCGCCTGACGCTGCCTGCGCTCGTTCTCGCGGCGCACCAACTCCTGGTGCTCCTGCTCGATCACTCCGTCGAGGTAGGAACGCGCGTGAATCTCTGTGTCTTGGTCGGCCGGGATGGAGACGGCGGATACGTCGAACACCTTCTCGACCTTGGTGATATAGCTGGTGCGGGTTTCCTCGTCCCATTCCCAGCCGTCGGGGGCGATGTTGAAGCCCCAGCTCATCTTGTCGATGAGTCCGTTGTTGATTGCCTCGTACAGGTCGCGGCCGGCCTGCGAGCCGCTGAGGTCGGCGCGGACGAACAGGCCGTGTTCGTCGGCGGTAAGCTCGAGCGTGCCGTTCTTCAGGCGTGCCAGCGTCTGGCCGTCGTGGTTCAGCTGGAAGATGACGTCAGACATGTCAGCGCCGACAAGGGCCGTGGAGCGGATGCACTCCTTTGCGCCGCGCACGAAGTCATACGGGACGTCGAAGGTGGTCGCGTATCCCTCGACCGTGTACGCGCTCTTGCGGTCCTCGGTTTCAGGGGCCGCATGGAACACGCCGGCGAAGCTGCGGTACTCGCGCTGGTCGGGTTTGTAGGGCATCAGTCGTCCTCCTCCTTCTTTCCCTTGGTGTCGACGTCGTTGTAGATGGCGTCGTCGCCCTCGAGGTCAAGCTCGCCCTCGCCGTAGCTGTTGCCTTTCGGGCGTGCCACGAGCGGGGTCTTGCCACCCGTCTGCACCTGGACGTTTCCGTCGGCATCGAACACGACGTACTCGCCGCGCTCGATGAAGACGTCGCCTCCCGGCACGGGCGGCAGCTGTAGGACCTCGCGCGACTCGTTGATGGTCATGACGCGGCGGTCGAGCATGTCTCGGATCATGTTTCGCTTGGATGCGTTGGTGGCGTACTCCAGCCTGTTCGCGCTGAAGCAGATGCCGTTGCCGTGGCGGCGCTCGATGGGCGTGAACAGCATCTGGCTGAGGCCCTCTCCGAGCTGAACCGCGAACGGCTCAATCTGGCTCTCGTAGAACGCGCCGAACGTCTCCTCGGAGTACTTGGACTGGATGATGTCCTCGTTGATTCCGAAATAGTTGTAGACGTTCGTCTCGATGCGCTCCATCTCGCCGGAGTCGATGGTGTAGTTCTGAGGCTCCACCTGCTTGATGTTCTCGAAGGTGTTGTCGTAGAGCATCAGGCCCGAGGTGTTCTTGGAGCTTAGGTTCGTCTCCGAGAACTCTTTTCGCTTCCTGTCGAGGTCCTCCGGCCTGACGGAGCCGTTGATAGCGCCGATGAACTGGATCTTGGCGGAGTTCTTGATTGCGACCTCCTGCGCCTGCTCCTGGTAGTCCATGAGCGCGAGCGTCGAGTTCAGCGCGTCGTTGGCGCTGCCGAAGAAGTCGCTCTCGTACTGGAAGCGCGTCAGCAGGCACACGTACCTGAGTTCGATTGCCATCGTGTCGCCGGAGTCGAGGTAGAACCTAATCCAAGGCTCGCCGGCGTACTCGACAACCTCGGCGTGTGCGAACTTCAGCGGGAACAGGCCCGTGATGTTGCCGCCGGTGTCGAGCGACGGGACGACCGCCGCCGTGTTGTCGTTGAGCATGATGGTCATGAGGCGGGCCAACATCTTGGGCCAGCTCATGTACTGGTTGGGGGCGGTCAGGATCATGCGCTTGATGCGCGGTTTGGAGTCGCCAAGCACCTCGGGCTTGAGTTTCGACGCGAACATGGCACTCTTCTCGATTGCTGAGCGCGTGAGGGCCTTCTCGTAGAGCTGTCCGCCCCACGTGGAGAAAGCCGGTGCGTATTCGGTTAGCGTCTTGAACTCTGGCGCGAGCACGACCTTGGAGGCCTGCTGTGCGTGCTTGGGACGGAAAATATCTAGAAGTCCCATGACCCAAATGTAAGGCAGTGACGCCGGCAGTCAAGACGAAGGTTCCTTCGCCGAAGAAACCTGCGGCGAAGGAACCTGCTGCTACATGGACGCCTCGTAGTCCTCCCAGTGCCGCTTGAGGCACACGTAGGCGCAAATCTCGGCGGCCCACCCGTCGATGCGGCCGGACGAGCCGTTGGCCTTGACGGGCTTGATGTTGTCGTTGGTGTCCGTGATTATGCCGACGTTCATGCGGCACCACTGGTTGACGGGGTTGTTGTTGTCGACGATGCCCTTGCGGTCGTAGACGGTCCTTATCTCCTTCATGGGGATGGACAGGGTCTGCGGGCCGAATCGGACCTCCTCGCTGCGTTTCTTGCCGACGAACTGGCGGGCCATGTCCTTCCACGAGTCGTCCTGGAGGTGCCACGGGTCGTATCCCATGGCGAACGGGTAGACGTTGAACTCGTCCCTGAGCTGCTGCATCCACTCGAACACGACCCGGTGGTCGATGGTGTTTCCGGGAACCACGCGCACCAGCCCGGCGTCAATCCACCTGTCGTACGGCACGTTGTCGCGGTTCTTGCGCAGGCCGCTTTTGCGGTGGTGCTCGAGCTGCGACTCCGGTATCCAGTACATAGACATCTCGTAGATTTTGGGGTCGTCCGGCCTCATCATGAGCGCCTGGGCGCTGGTGAGGTCGATGGTGTCCGACGCGTCGTAGCCGACGATGCAGTAGCGGAAGCCCATGTCCTTCCAGTCGAACTCCTCGCGGTTAACGGCCTGCTCGAACGTGAGCCATGCCGACGCGCGGTTCTCCGGCATGTTGAAGTCCTTGGTCAGGACCGTCGGAAGGTAGCTCGGGTCGTTCTTTGCCTTCTGCACCTGGGCGCGGAGGTACTCGACCTTCTTGACCGTGCCGAGGCCCGGGTTGGCCTTGACCCAGCACGACTCGTCGGTCCACTCCGCGCGGCCGTCAAGCTCGTAGACGAACGGCAGGAAGTGGTCGTCCTCGAACTGCCCGTCGAGCCAGCGGGACGCGTAGTCGTACTGGTCGTCGAACAGGTTGTCTCGGTTGAAGCCGTTGGTCGTCAGCTCGAGAATCATCGGCTGGTCGCGTGCGGCGGTTGCCTGCTTGACGAGGTCGAACAGGTCGCGGTTCACGATGGCGTGAAGCTCGTCGACAACGGCGCAGTGGACGTTCAGGCCGTCGAGCGAGCGCGTCTGCGACGACAGCGGCGTGTAGTAGCCGCGGTTCGAGTCGAAGATGAGGCCGTCCTGGTGTCGCGACGGGATGATGCCCTTGTGCAGGCGCTTGCTGAGCGCCGGCGACTGCGAAACCATCGACAGCATCGCGCCGTACATGAGGGACGCCTGGTCCTTGTTCGTGGCGACGGAGTAGAGCTGCGGGGCGAACTCCCCGTCCTTCGTCATGAGGTACAGCGAGATTGCCGCGCCAAGCTCGGTCTTCCCGTTCTTACGCGCGATGATGAGCAGGACCTCGTTGAACTGCCTCATGCCGAGTTCGTCGACGAAGCCGAACGCCGTCTCGATGAAGGCAAGCTCGTAGTCCTCGAGAACGAGGTGCTTTCCGACCTTGCCCTGCGAGATGAAGATGAACCTCTCGATGAACTTGACGGGCCTCAGCGCCTTCTCGGCATCGTAGTGCCAGCACTTGTACCCGTCGTCGAAGCGCCCGATCATCTTCTTGGCGAGCTTGATGACCTTCTGGCTCGTCGTTATCTTGCCGTCGATGACGTCCTGGAAATACCTCTTTGCCTCGAGGCCGTCGCGCTCGGGAGGCACGTACCCGCCGGAGGGCTTCCTAGAGTTCATCGAAGCCGTCGTCCTCGGGGACCTCGCGCTCGTTGTCCTTGCAGAACTTCTTGATTGCCGACGCGACCGCGATGGTCTTGGTCACGAGGCGCTGGTACGCGATGAAGTACTTTGACTCCTCCTTGACCTCGTGGCGGTTGCCGGAGCCTCCGCGTTCCGTGACCTCGACGATGCCGTAGGTGTCGACCATCGCCTTAAGCTCGTCCATCTGGTCGAGCATCCACACGTACTCCTCGAGCATATCCTTCGCAAGCGCGAGGTTGAGGCCGTCGAGGTTGCTGATGAGCGCCGCAAGCTCCTCGACGCGCCCGTCCTTCTTCTTAGTCAAGCGGAACCGCCCTTCCATCTGGTCCGAAGGCCATGCGAGGCCTGTAGTCGTCCGGGTAGTGAATCTCTGCGTGGCAGTCGCGGCACACGCGCATGAGGTTCGACTGGTCCAGCGAGATGCGCGAGTCCGTGATGTTCTCGGGCGTCAGGTAGACCTTGTGGTGGACTATCTCGGCCGGGACGAGCCTGCCGGTAGTCTCGAAGCACCTCTGGCACATCCCGGACGGGCACACGGCACCGGACGGGTACGTGATGGTGCGCTCCATGGCGAGTTTCCTCGCCCTCTCCCAGCCTTTCGACTTGTAGAAGCGCCTAGCGAACTCCCTAGCCAGGGGAATCACCTACTTTCATTCGTCTTATTCATTTAGCCGTACTCTACGTCCGTAATATACGACAGATTGTCCAAAAATTGAGTTTTTCAAATTCGGTTTTCGCATTAAATTGACTCCCCGCGCCGGACCCCCTCCGGTCACCAATGCCTATATACCCGGGGGGATGGTGGGTTACAGAAACTATCTGTATTTATGCAATTATTCAATTCCTGGGCCGTTCTATGCACTGCTACAGACGGCCCGCCTACCTGCCGCTGTACTGCTCTACCTGCGGAAACGTTGCTAGCCTGCCGCCTGCCGGCCTATGATCCAGGGCCACGCCGTTATGCACGACGGCTGCCAGTATGCCGGCCGTCCCAAAAATCTTGAGGAAAGTGCTAGACAGATCAGCGCCGGCGGTTGTAAGGTCTTGCCAACGGCTGGAGCAACGGACAGAACGTCCGGCGGCCAGTCAAAGAAAAGGCCGACCACTGCGCCAACAGCGACCGGCCAACGTCCCAACGTAGTAAAGGAGATCGGGACAATGAACAAGTATAGCACCATCAACAAGACAGCCGAGGCGGCCGGGCCGCTGGCTGACCTCGAGGCCGTGGAGCGCGTGAGGGATGGCATAGTAAAGGCCGCGACACAGCACTGGCACTGCCATATCACGGAGCGCTCAAGCCTCAACCGGTTGCTGCGCTATACCGAGCTTAACGAACAGCTGCGCAATATGAGCGCCACTATCGTGGCGTGCCCGGTGTGCGGCCGCCCGGTTAGGTACGATCACCTGGCCCAGGACGCCTACGGCGACGACATGTGCCCGGACTGCTTAATGGCTGCCGGTTACGTCAAATGCGACCACTGCGGCGAGTGGATCGACGAGGACGATACGACCGAGGTTGACGGCGAGACGTGGTGCTCGGCGTGCGTCGACAGCGACGCCGAGCCGTGTGACCACTGCGGCGAATACCACAACTCGGATAACCTGGAGACTGTGCACGTCTGGATCAGCTATCGTTGTGGCACGATTGACGAGGCGTGGTGCGAAAGCTGCCGAGATGATAGCGCGTATACCTGCGACAGCTGCGGGGAGTTTTACGCCGGCTTCGGAGACTGCGACGGCGAAACCCTAGTGCACGGCCGCGACGGCGAGGAAAACTACAGGCACTTGTGCCCGTCGTGCGAGGATCAACTACCCCACTGCTACGAGTGCGGGAGCGCACTTGAAAGCGACTGCTACCGGGACGCCTACGGCGACGCCTACTGCTGCGACTGTAAGCCGGAAAGCAAATACCTACAGGGCTACGACCACACTTACGCAAGCAACTACTACCGCATAAAGGACGACCCGACGCCCGCCGGCCTGTATCTGGGCGTCGAGCTTGAAACCGAGGCATACCGAACCGAGAACCCGGAAGCGCTTGCCAGGGACGTTATCATGGCCGTTGGAGATGAGCGCGTCGTGTGCAAGGAGGACGGAAGCCTAACGGACGGCTGCGAGATCGTAACGCAGCCTATGAGCGCGGCCTACCATCTGGCACCGCTCGACGACCTGGGCGGCCGCCGGCTCTGGGATATGATCCTAGACACGTGCGCCGAGCATAACGCCCGCTCGCATAACGGCGGAGACTGCGGATTGCATATCCACGTATCGCGTACCTGGCTCGACACTGACGACAAGGTGACGACGTTTATACGCCTGGTGCAAGGCCACGCTGCCGAGTGGCAGGTGTTCAGCCGTCGAAGCCTCGACAATATGAGCTATTGCAGGCTTGAAAGTGACTTCCAATCCGGTATCAGCCTGGGCGACAGCCCAGCGGAAAAGAGACGCAAGACGTACCGCAAGACCGGGCACCATACCGCGATAAACTGCGAGAACTCCGCTACCGTCGAGCTGCGACTATGGCGCGGCACCCTGGTAAAGCAGACACTGCGCGCGACTATCGAGGCAACGGCCGCGCTAGCCATAATCGCTGGCGACTATCTTACAGACGTCGAGGCGCTGGAGTCCTGGAGCTGGCGCGACCTGGTAAAGCAGATGGTAAAGGCGCTCGACCGCTACAAACTGCCTAGCGCTGACCTGCTGGCGTACCTGCAAACGCGCAACCTCTAGACGATCTGCGCCGGCTCACGGCCGGCGCTATCCACGAATCAATAACCAAATCAAATAGTTAGGTGCTTAATTATGTGCATTATCCTATCGTGTGCCGCCGGCGTGCGTCCGGCTACCTCTACCATTGAAGAGTGTTTCTATATGAACCCGGACGGCGCTGGCCTAATGTACCCGGACGGCGGCCTTGTACAGATCCGTAAGGGCTTTATGGACCTTGATACCTACCTTGCCGCTATCGCAGACGTACCCGATGACGTGCCCCTGGTGCTGCATATGCGAATCGGGACCGGTGGCGGCAATACGCCCGGACTGACTCACCCGTTCCCGGTCGTCGATAGCCTGGATATGATCCGCGCCACCAATTCAAGCGTACCGCTAGCCGTGGCGCATAACGGCGTTTTACGCGACTACCAGGCGGCCGTAAAGCCCGGAGTTAGCGATACAGTTGCATACGTTCGCGACGTTGCACTATACCTTGCCAATGATGCCGAGGTACGCCGGTGCGGCGGCCTGGCAGTGTCGCGCCTGGCGGCCGACATGCTGCGCGACTCGTCGCAGGGCTCACGCCTGGCGATCATGGACGGCCACGGCAACGTGCGCCTAACCGGTGCCGGCTGGGAGGACGTGCAACCCGGTATCCATGCGAGCAACGACAGCTGGCGGCCGTTCGAACCGGTATACCGCTGCGGATCGTATGCGTACGGCTGGGATAACCCGGACCGCTGGCCGGACTGGGAAGACCTCGACGACCTGGAGCAGCCTATGCTGTGGGACGATCAGCCCACGGCGGCGGCCGTCCGGTATGCCGACGAGACGTACACAGTTAGCGACGTTTTCGAGGAGTACTACACCTGGAACAACTGCCGCGAGTTCTGCGAGGAGTATACCGAGTGCCGGTACCACTGCGCGCGCTGCGGATCATTGCCGTACTGCGCGACGGACGACGACCTTAAACGCCTGGGCGGCCGTCGTGGCTAGCCTGGCCGTAGCCGTGCGCCGGTGGCTTAATCAGCCGGCGCACGTGAGCCGGCGGGCCGTGGCCG
>CAJMOL010000013.1 GCA_905215095.1 uncultured bacterium
TCTCGTGCGTCGCGGCGAGACTTCGGCCATGGATTCTGTACGCATGTTCATTTCCGGCGGTGCGCCGATTCCTCAGCCGGTTTCTCAGGGATTTTATGAAAAATACGGACATCCGGTACTGGAAGGCTATGGCCTCACGGAAGCTTCTCCGGTAGTAAGCGTTATGCATCCGGATCAGCCACCGAAGTACCTCACCGTAGGTCCGGCCATTTCGGACGTAGAAGTAAAAGTACATACAAAGAGCGGAGGGCCGTACAAGCCGGGCGAAGTAGGGGAACTCATGGTGCGCGGCGACAATGTCATGAAGGGGTACTGGCATAAGGAAGAGGAAACCGCTAAAGTCATCACTCCGGACGGCTGGCTCCATACCGGTGATCTGGTGTACATGGATAAGGAAGGCTATATCTATATTGTGGACAGGATAAAAGACCTCATCATCGTAAATGGGGAAAACATCTATCCGGGGGAAGTAGAAGACTGCCTCTACGAAATTCCGGAAATTTCCGAATGCTGTAGTAGGTCACTCCGATCCCCTCCGCGGCCAGGCGGTATGGGCCTACATTGTCATGAAAGATGGATGCCCATTCGATGAAGATTCTATCCGTCACTACCTGCTGAAAAACCTGGCAGCGTACAAGGTACCAAGACGGTTCATCCCCATGGACGAACTGCCCAAGAACTCCACAGGCAAGATTCTGAAAAGAGCATTGAGGAAGTGAGTTAATAAAGCTCGAAGGCGCTTTATTAACCGACTGGCAGATAGTCAGACATGAGACAGAAAAGCTACTGGATTTTCTTCAGATAAAACCAAAGGATAGGAAAAGACAGGTAAGAGATAAGAGGTTAGAGAGGCAGATTCACTTCGCTTATCTGCAGGTGGATTCTGCGAATAACTTCTATATAATATAAACGAGATTTCCCGTTTTTATGGGAAATCTCGTTTTGTTATGTCTTGTATAAAGGTAAGCAGCTAAAAGTTGTACGAAAGGAAAGCAGGCAGTACGTTTTCCTCTCGGAAGAGAATAAAATCCACAAATGTTGTTTGCTGTCAGCAAACAACATTTGTGGGTCGCCAAAGCCCTATGGGCTTCGAGACAGCAAGCCTCCTGCTTCTTACCTCCCACCTGTCTTTTGATGTTACCTATAGCCTTTCTCAATGCTCAACCCCGTCTTTTTTCACCGCTTCCATGGTGAATGGACCGGGTGCGGTTTTATCCAGGGTGATTTCTCCTTTTTTGTATCGGGCCAGGGTTTTGAGGACAGCTTCCTTTTCTGTTTCTGCTTCTACGGGAACCACGGTCTTCCGGGTTTCGGTGATTTCTATATAAAAGGTTTTCATGAAATCATTCCAGTCTTTCTCTTACAATGTGGGCAATGAAATGGCGCAGGGAGTCAACCTGTTTCATCCAGTCTCCGGCCAGGGAGTTGAACGCTTTTTTCATTTGTTCGTTCTTCATATATTTGGAGTTGATTTTAATATTATAGAGCGCGCAGGAAGCGGAGGAGGCGGCCATGTCAGCGGCCATCATGGAGTCAGAGAGCAGATTCTGATTTCCGCTCTGCATGAGTTCTTCAAAGATAGGGATGACGGTGATGATAGCTTCAGCCATCTGACGCGGCACTTCGGCACCCCGTATAAGGGCTTCCTGGATTTTGGCCGGACGTGTGGGATCATCTTTGGGGATGCTCCAGGTGTGAGACATAGCATTCAGGGCACGTACATCTTCCTGCATAAGATTAAGCAGAGTTTTCTGTGATGCGGCGAGGCCATCCAGCCATACCCGGGCCCGTTCATGAAGCGGAGCATATTTTTTGTTGGATAAAGTGAACCGAACGACCATGGAAGCCATGGCGCAGGCCTGCGCTCCCAGAAGAGCAGCCTGGGCACCGCCTGCCGGATCAGTGTTGGCTTCGCCCAGAGCCTGAAGGTAGGAATCGATAGTTTGCTGATGCCAGATAGTTTCCGTCATAATGGATACCTCGTAATTAACTACGCCCTAAATGTAGAAGTTTTGTGCCATCTTTAGGAAGGGCATAAACGTAAAGATGCATGCCAGGTTTAAGAACCAGATCCGGCTGAGGAATGTGAGCCTGCTCATTTTGCCGTACATCGATGAGCGTGCAGCATGCCGGCCAGTGAATGTCCTCGATTTTTTTGCCAGACAGATAAGAGCCGGGACATATAGGAATTTCCAGTATGGTGCGTGTTTCTTTTGCCGGCTGCTTCCTGTTCTTAAGGGAAATGGCCAGCAGCTGACCGTAAATCGGCTTGCCACCCACCAGGGCGAGCTGGGCGTCCGGGACATATCCCAGGTCGATACCGTTGTCGAGGAGCTCCGAGGTGCGGGCTGCTTTTTCGGCGTCCAGGCGCGTGACCAGGATGCGCTCCTGGTCTGCATCGAGTAATGCTTTGATAATGGCGGCAATTTGCTCGGCGGTTTTACCGGCACCGTAGACAACCTCGCCGGCTCCCTGGCGCACCCCGCGCGAAAGATCGAGCTGCGCAAAACCCAGATCGGCGGTTGGCGCCGTCTGGATGCGCGTGAGGGCATCGGCAGGCGTAATGCTTCCGTCTGCCACGTCACTTAGCAATTGCTCAAGATCCCGTTTGTCCATATAAGTTCCCTTCGACGCAGAAAAGTTTAGCACGCGAAGGGTTGTTTCCGAACATTAGAGCATAATTGTTCGGAAATCTGACATGTCAGATTAGATGAAGTTGTGAGGCAAACTGACTAGTCGCGCAGGATGATGTCCATGGCGAGCATCAGGTTGCGCTCGTCGATGGCAAACGGGGCGGCCTCGCGCGTCTTGGGCTTGGCGCAAAACGCGATGCCAGTGCCCGCGGCCTGGATCATGGGGATGTCGTTTGCCCCGTCGCCAATAGCGACCGTGTGGGCCATGTCGACGCCGCACTCAACTGCCCAGTCCAGCAGCTGGATGAGCTTGGACTCCTTGGTCACAATGTCGGCAGCCAACTTACCGGTGAGCTTGCCGTCCATGACTTCCAGGCGGTTGGCCAGGCAAAAATCGATACCCGCGGCGGCTACGATCTTATCGGCGACCTCATGGAAGCCGCCGCTCACCACGCCGACCTTCCAGCCCTTGCTGTGCGCCGAGCGCACAAGCTCCAGCGCGCCGGGAGTAAACGTCACGCGCTCAAAGGTGCGCTCGAACACGCTCTCATCCAAGCCGGCAAGCAGCCCCACGCGCTCCTCGAGCGCCTGCTTAAAGTCGAGCTCGCCGCGCATGGCGCGTTCGGTGATCTGTGCAACTTGCTCTCCCACGCCGGCTTCCTCGCCCAACAGGTCGATGACTTCCTGGTTGATGAGCGTGGAGTCGATATCCATAACGATGAGGCGTGCAGTCATGGCGGGCCTTTCCGAGTGCAGTTGTATTGGGGCACATTGTCGCACGCGGCGCGCCTGGGCGACGGCCAGGCCGCGTCAATTGTTTCGTCTCCGTCAAGTCTTTGGGCAGGAGCTACTTTTTCGCGGCACATCGACGCGGGTGCGATAACATAGAACGCCATGTCTGGCTGCGCGGTTTACGCAGGCTGGGCAAATCTGTACGACGCCGCCCGGAACGACACGGGGCGGCACAGATCCATAAAGGAGGATCACTGGTATGAGCCAGACCCGTCCCATCGATGAGCATTCCATGCACACCCGTACCTGCGGCGAGCTTCGCTTCGAGAACGTGGGCGAAGAGGTCACCCTCACCGGTTGGGTGAGCCGTCGCCGCGACCACGGCGGCCTTATCTTCTGCGACCTTCGCGACCGCGAGGGCATCACGCAGCTCACCTTCGACCCCGAGCACTCCGACGGCGACGCCTTTAAGATTGCCGAGACCATGCGTCCCGAGTGGCCCATCAAGATCCACGGCGTCGTGCGCGCTCGTGGTGAGGAGACCACCAACACCAAGCTCGCGACCGGCGAGATCGAGGTCCTGACCGACCACGCCGAGGTGCTCAACACGTCCGTCACCCCGCCGTTCCAGATCGAGGACGGCATCGAGACCAGCGAGGACACCCGTCTGCGCTATCGCTATCTGGACCTCCGTCGTCCCGAAATGATGGCCAACCTCAAGCTGCGCTCCGACTTCACCTTTGCCATTCGCGAGGCGCTGCACAACCGTGAGTTCATGGAGGTCGAGACGCCCTCCCTGTTCAAGTCCACGCCCGAGGGCGCTCGCGACTTCATCGTTCCCAGCCGTATTCAGCCGGGTAACTTCTACGCCCTGCCGCAGTCCCCGCAGCTCCTGAAGCAGCTGCTCATGGTCGGTGGCGTCGAGCGCTACTACCAGGTTGCCAAGTGCTTCCGCGACGAGGACCTGCGTGCCGACCGCCAGCCCGAGTTCACTCAGGTCGATATCGAGATGTCCTTCGTGGACCAGAACGACGTCATGAGCGCGCTCGAGGAGGTCCTGGCCGACGCCTTCGGCCGCATGGGTGTCGAGATGCCCACGCCGCTGCGTCGCATGAACTACTGGGATGCCATGGACACCTATGGCTCCGACAAGCCCGATACCCGCTATGGCATGCACCTGGTCGACCTGACCGACATCTTTGCCAACTCCAAGTTCAAGGTCTTTGCGACTGCCGCAAACGAGGAGGGCTCTGTCGTCAAGGCCATCAACGCCAAGGGCGCTGGTGCCTGGGCACGTGCCAAGATCGATAAGCTTGCCGGCGTGGCCTCCACGTTTGGCGCCAAGGGCTTGGCCTGGATTGCCTTCCGCGAGGACGGCTCCATCAACAGCCCCATCGTCAAGTTCTTCTCGGACGAGGAGATGGCCGCTCTGCGCGAGCGCATGGACGTCGAGCCCGGCGACCTTGTGATGTTCGCCGCCGGCCCGCGCTTGCTCTCCGACGAGATCCTGGGCGGCATGCGTTCCCACATGGCCAACGCACTCGAGATCAAGCGCGAGGGCCACGACTTCCTGTGGGTCGTCAACTTCCCGCTGTTCCACTGGGATGAGGACCGCAAGGCCTACGCTGCCGAGCACCAGCCCTTCACCCTGCCGACCGAGACCGACATCGCCAAGATTGAGGCCGACCCGTTGGCAGCCGGTTCTTGCACCTACGACTTTGTCATGGACGGCTTTGAGGCCGGCGGCGGCGGTATGCGTATCCACAACGCCGAGATGCAGATGTCCATGCTCAAGCTCCTGGGCTTTACCGAGGAGCGCGCCGAGTCTCAGTTCGGCTTCCTCATGGAGGCGCTCAAGTTTGGTGCGCCCCCGATGGGCGGTTTCGCTCTGGGTCTGGACCGCGTGTGCATGTTGCTCACCGGCTCCGACTCCATCCGCGACGTCATGGCGTTCCCCAAGACGGCCAGCGGCTCCGACCTTATGTCGGGCGCTCCGAGTGCCGTTAGCGGCGCCCAGCTCAAGGACGTCAGTCTGCGCCTGATGTAGGGAAGCGGCTACATATTGCCTGTAACGAGGGAAGGACACGTGCCTTCCCTCGTTTTTTATGCGCCGAGGTTGCGAGGGCATGGGATGACCGGGCGTCGCGGAAACTGCGACCCAGAATCTAGCCAAATAACGGGTCGCACTTTCCGGTTGAGCTTCTGGCGGAAAGTACATCCCAGAATCGGCGTTCGGAATGGGCCGGGCTTTCCGCTAAAGCAGCCTAGCGGAAAGCCCGGCCCAGTTTCCTACAGTGAGTCTCTCTGAACGAGCTGCATGTGCATGACGGTGGTGGTGGGCACGGCGCCATTGATCATATCGAGCGCAATGCCTGCGGCCATGCGGCCTTCCTCGCGAAGCGGCTGACGAATGGTCGTCAACGCGGGGACGCTGCGAGCTGCGACCTCGTGGTCATCGAAGCCCACGACCGAAACGTCTTTGGGTACGCTAATTCCTGCTTCGTTGAATGCGGCGATAACGCCGGTTGCGATACGGTCCGATCCGCATAGCACGCCGTCGGCATGTATTTCGCGCGCGAGCAACCGCCGCGTGGCTTGGTAGCCGTCTCCGCTGCTCCATCCGGTATAGATGACATTTTCATCCGGAAGGCTTTCGCCCAAAATTGCACGGTAGCCGCGAAGGCGGTCGACGACGGCGGGGTTATCCTGCGGCCCCAGCACGGCAACAATGTCCTTGCGTCCGCGATCTTTCATAGCGAGCGCCGCAAAGCGTCCGCCCTCTTCGTCGTCGGAGTAGACCGTCGAGAACACGTCGCGATAGGGATGGCCCTCGAGCTGGCCGCATAACACAGTGGGTACGCCCAGCTCGCGCAGCACCTCGAGCAGCTCACTGCCCTTGTAGGGCGAGACGTCGATGACGGCGTCAAACGAGCGGCGCTCAAAATGCTCGCGTGCGCGGTTGCGCTCATGCGAGGAAGATGCCTGCAAGATCACGGGCAAGTAAGATGACTCCGAAAGTTCCTCGGTAATGCCGCTTAAAAACTCACTGTAGGTGGGATCGCTAAACAGCTCGCTCAAAGGCTCGGTAACCAGTACGGCGATAATTTCCGTGCGTCCGACGGCGAGCGCCCGGCCGCGTGCGTTGGGAACGAAGTTAACCTTTTTCGCCGCTGCGCGGACGCGCTTTTTAGTTTCCTCGCTAATGCGGGGGGAGTCGTTGAGGGCACGCGATGCCGTGGAGCGCGAAACACCGGCAGCTTCAGCAACCTCGGCAAGCGTGGGTGCGGTGCGTGCTGGTTGGGTCATGGCGTCTCCTGTGCAATTGGGTCGGTGGGCTATCGATAAAGGCTAATGCGGATACAGATTACTGTAGCGCGCGTGAACGGCGTCCATGGTATCCGGTGGCCGGTGTCGTTTTGCAATCAAACTGCGACTGAGCACGGCATGTATGGGCGAGACATAGGCAGGCGCGACAGTTGCCTGTGAGTTCAAGAACGATGCCCCGTGCTGTGCACCTAAGCTTAGGGTGACATAAGTAGCATGGTTGTACAACCGGTTGCACCGTTAATCCGACAAAATCGACCGTTCGGCGGACAACCGGTTGCACAGATTTTTGTACCGCCCGTAAGATAAGGACAACCGGTTGCACAAAGAAGCACTACGATGACGAAGGAGCATCACCATGGACGCCATTAACGATTGGGAAAACCAAGCGCTCACCCACAGGAACCGCCTGGCACCCCATGCGTACTTTATGGGTTATGAGACCGCCGATCTCGCCGCTACGTACAGCCGCGAGCTGTCGCGCGGATTTGTCCAGCTGTCCGGCTCGTGGCAGTTCCGCCTCTTTGAGGGCCCCGCTGCCGTCTCCAACGAGGAGCTCTCCACGTACGAGCCCGAGTGGGATCACGTGGAGGTTCCGCACCTGTGGCAGGTGGACGGCTATGGCAACCTTGCCTACACCGACGAGGGTTTTCCGTTCCCGGTGGATCAGCCGTTCGTTCCCTCCGACGACCCTACGGGCGTCTACCAGCGCATCGTCAAACTTCCCGCCGTGCCTGCCGGCGCTCGCGAGATCATTCGCTTTGACGGCATCGAGAGCTATGGCGAGCTGTATGTCAACGGCAAGTTTATCGGCATGACCAAGGGTTCGCGCCTGTCCGCCGAGTTTGACGTGACCGACGCGCTCGTCGAGGGCGACAACCTGTTTGCGGTCAAGGTTCTGCAGTACAGCGATGGTAGCTACATCGAGGACCAGGACATGTGGTGGGCATCGGGCATCTTCCGCGATGTGTACCTTATGCAGCGTCCCGCCGCGCACCTGGTCGACTTTAGGTTCCGCACGCACCGCGAGGGCGATGCCGCTCTGATCACGCTCGATACGGTTGCCGAGGGCTCTTCCCGCGTTGTGTTTACGCTCAGCGATGGCGAGAACGTGGTGGCTACGGGCGAGTGCGTCGACGGCCATGCCGAGTGCAGCGTTGCCGATGCCCACTTCTGGAACCCCGAGGACCCCTTCCTCTATGACCTTACGCTTGAGGTCTACGACGGCGACGAGATCAGCGAGTACGTTCCGCATCGCCAAGGCCTTGCCGAGGTGACGGTCGAGGGCAATCATATCTACCTTAACGGCACCTACTTTAAGATGCATGGCGTCAACCGCCACGATCACGACGATCACAAGGGCCGCGCCGTGGGCCTCGATCGCATGCGCCGCGACCTGGAGCTCATGAAGCAGCACAACATCAACGCGGTGCGCACGTCCCACTACGCCAACGATCCGCGCTTCTACGAGCTGTGCGACGAGTACGGCATCATGCTGGTCGCCGAGACCGATATGGAGAGCCACGGCTTCGAGAATATCGGCAATATCGCCCTGGTCACCGACGACCCGGCATGGGAGCCGGCCTACGTCGACCGCATTGAGCGCCTGGTGATGCAGGAGCGCAATCACGCCTGCATCATTATGTGGTCGATGGGCAACGAGAGCGGCTATGGCTGCAACATCCGCGCGATGTACGCCAAGGCTCACGAGCTCGATGGTCGTCCGGTCCATTACGAGGAGGATCGCAACGCCGATACCGTCGACGTTATCTCCACCATGTACTCCCGCGTGTCGCAGATGAACGACTTTGGTGAGCATCCATTCCCCAAGCCGCGCATCAACTGCGAGTACGGTCACTCCATGGGCAACGGCCCCGGAGGCCTGTCCGAGTATCAGGAGGTCTTCGATCGCTGGGATTGCATCCAAGGCCAGTTTATCTGGGAATGGTGCGACCACGGTCTGGCTGCTGTGACCGAGGACGGCATTGCCTACGATATGTATGGCGGCGACAACGGCGATTACCCCAACAACAGCAACTTCTGCATCGATGGCATGGTGTTCCCCTGGCAGCAGCCGAGCCCGGGCCTTACCGAGTACGGCCAGGTCATCTGCCCGGTTCGCATGGCTTATGACGACGAGGCGGGCGAGCTGACCGTCACCAACAAGCGTTGGTTTACCACCCTTGAGGATGTCTGCCTGTCGGCGGAGACCCTGGTGGACGGCGACGTGGTCTGCCGCAAGACGCTCATGCCCGGCGCGGTTGCCCCCGGCGAGTCCGTCCAGCTTCCGCTGGTGATTCGCGAGGCCGCAGTGGGCGAGACCCTGCTGACCGTGCACGCCTACACTATGGCCGCTCACGTCTGGTGCGAACCGATGTTCCAACTGGGCGCAAGCCAGTTTGCCATCGCAAACCATCCGGCGCCGGCAATTGTCGCCCCCGTGCGCCCCGAGCTTACGGTCGAGGAGACCGAGCAGGAGATCCACATTCACTCCCTCAACGGCGAGCTGACCTTCAGCAAGGTCAACGGTACCGTGAGCGAGTGGAAGGCATCCGGTCGCGACGTCATGACCTCCGGTCCCCAGGTTGGTTTTTGGCATCCGCTCGTCGACAACCACGCCCAAGAGTATGACTCCCTGTGGAAGGACAACTTCATCGATGTGATGCAGACGTCTACCCGCAATGTTTCTTGGAAGCAGGACGACAATGCGGTCGTCGTTACCGTGAGCCAGCGTATCGCTCCTCCCGTCCGCGCGTTCGGCATGCGCGTCGAGCTCGTCTATACCGTGCTTCCGAGTGGCCGCGTCGACCTCAAGGTTTCCGGCGAGCCCTACGGCGATTACTCGGATATCATCCCGCGCATCGGCATCTCCTTCGAGGTTCCCGGTTGTGATCGTGCCGTCGAGTGGTATGGCCACGGCCCGGGCGAGAACTATCCGGACTCGCTGCGCGCCAACCCGGTCGGTCATTACCGCACTACGGTCGACGACATGTTCACGCCCTACGTTATGCCTCAGGACTGTGCCAACCGCGAGGGTACCCGCTGGGTTGCCCTGCGTTCCAGCCACGGTGACGGTCTGGTCGTGACGCGTCCGAGCGACGCCGCTTCCAATCCGTTCTCGTTCTCCGCATGGCCCTATAGCTGCGAGGCTATCGATAACGCCAAGCATGTCTACGATCTTGTCCCGGGCGACACGGTTACGGTCAACATCAACGACCAGCTGCTCGGCCTTGGCTCGAACTCTTGGGGTTCCGAGGTGCTCGATTCCTATCGCACCCGTTTTGAGAGCTTCAGCTTTGAGGTGTCCCTGCGACCGCTGACGTCTGCCGATCTGGCTCAGGCGCTGGCACCCATTAAGGAGGCATAAGTCATGCATATCTTTAACTCGCGTGCCGATTTCGACGCCCAGATGAAGTCCGTCAAGAAGTGGATGCGTACCGGTCAGGCACTCGACGGCGTTTCTGAACTGCAGCACGATGTGGCGTACTCTATCGGCGACTCGCTGGTGTATTGGTGGGTGAACGCCCACGAGGCGGCTACTGCCGATCTGGTCGGTCACCGTCGCTACCATGCCGTGCTCGCTCCGCTCGACGGCGACCTGACCGTCGAGGTTGCCCCCAAGGCAGGCCTCACCTGCACCCGCGCCTACAGCGATATCGATGATCGCGAGCGCTTTGAGGGTACGGGGGAGACCGTGACGATTCCCACCGGCGGCGTTGCCGTCGTCGAAATTGACGAGGCCTACCGTGTCGTGGCCGATGCCGCGGATCCCCGCGTCGTGGTACTGCACGTGACAGTCGAAGGTTATTCCTTCCCCAACAAGTAGTATTCGTCCGCCTGGGCGTTTGCTTCGCGCCGTTAAGGGGGATGGCTTTGTTGACTCCCTTTTCCCCATTCCCCTTAGCAGGTGCGCCGTCCGTGTTTGCACTTGCAGCTCGGACGGGTTTAGATGACATTTAACAGATGATTGGGAGGGCTTATGAGCTCTGAAAAACGAGGAACGATTGGTTCGTTCGCTCTGCTGGGCATGACGGTCGCCGCCGTGTTCGGTATCAAGAACATCATCAACAACAACGCGGCCATCGGCTTGGCAGCTGCGCCGTCGTTCTTCTTCGCCACGCTTTTGTACTTTGTCCCCTATACCCTGGTTACCGCCGAGTTCGTCGGCCTCAACAAGGACTCCGAGTCTGGCGTGTACGCATGGGTTAAGACCTCGATGGGTGGTCGCTGGGCGTTCCTGACGGCATTTAGCTACTGGTTCGTTAACCTGTTCTTCTTTGCGTCCGTCCTGCCCAACGTCATCATCTACGCGAGCTACGTGTTCTTTGGTGCCAACGTCGAGCTTTCGCAGCTGTGGATCACCATTATCGAGATCGTCGTCTTTGCTATCGCCACGTGGGTTTCGACCAAGGGCGCTAAGTGGATCGGCTCCATTTCCTCCTTCGGTTCGACCGCGGCTCTCGGCCTGACCGCCGTGTTCATCCTGCTGTCCCTGGCTGCTGCCTTTGGCGGCGTTGAGTTCGCTACGGCTCCTACTCCCGCTAACATGGCTCCCGACATGAGCAACTTCGCAACTGCGTGGGGCTTCTTCGGTACGCTTGCCTGGATCATCCAGGGCGTTGGCGGCGCTGAGTCTGTCGGCGTGTTCCTTAACGACCTTAAGGGTGGCGTCAAGGCCTTCGTGCGCACCGTCGTTATCGCCGGCCTGACCATCGGCCTTCTGTATGCAGGCGCTTCGCTGCTGGTTAACTTGTTCATCCCCGAGGGCGGCGTTGCCATCTCCACCGGTATCTTCGACGTATTCGGCGCTGTCTTTGCCCACTTTGGCATTCCCATGGAAGTGTCTACGCGCGCCATCGGCTTGATCCTTCTCGCCGCCACGCTGGGCTCCCTTATGATGTGGACCTCTGCTCCCATCAAGGTTTTCTTCACCGAGATCCCCAAGGGCGTCTTTGGTAGCAAGATCGTCGAGCTCAACGAGCATGGCATTCCCGCCCGCGCCGCTTGGCTGCAGTTCGCCATCGTCGTCCCCATCCTGATCATTCCAGCCCTGGGCTCCGGTAACCTCGACGACCTGCTCATGATCGTCACCAACATGACGGCTGCCACCGCTCTGCTCCCGCCGCTGCTGATCCTGCTTGCCTACTTTATGCTGCGCAAGAACTTCGACGCCGCTCCCCGTGGCTTCCGCATGGGCTCGCGCAGCTTTGGCCTGGTCGTTGCCGCATTCCTGCTTGTGGTCTTCTGCTTTGTGCTTATCTGCGGCACCATTCCGCTCGATCAGCCGCTGTGGCTGACGCTGGTCTACAACGTTGGCGGTGTGGTTGTCTTCTTGGGCCTTGCCGTGATGTGGTACAACCGCTACATCAACCGCCTGCGCGAGACCGATCCCGAGGCCGCCGAGAACGAGCTTCGCCCTTCCGTCCTCGATATGATGGAGTAGCGGCTAGGATTAATCTACGGCTGTGGAATAAATCGATTCCCTTTCCTAAGGAGGGGCCTTACGAGGCCCCTCCTTTTGTGTTTTGGGGCATGGTTTTGGACCCCGTGGTCAAAAAATGCTAAATATGAGTACTGTTGCAAAAGAGGTGTCATATTTTTCGGCTTGCTCAGAGCGAAAATGGGCTCAAAATCGATTTTTCTAACCCCCTTTAAAGGGCGTTTGACAGCTTTCAACCTCTTCGAATCGCTCAAAGTAGGCAATTTGCTCTCGATTTTGCTGCTACTAAATTGGTGACAGTGCTCATATTTGCCACTTTTTGACCACGAGGTGTTCAGAGGGGCTCTCGACAAGCATCTAACGCTACAATAACTACCACGTGGCTGGGTTTTGCCGGCCGAATGTGCGATGCCGCGGGAGGGGACATGGTCGAGTTTACAAAGACGATTAAAGATCCGTTGGGACTACACGCCCGCCCGGTTGCGCTGCTCTATGACATCATTGCCAAGCACCGTAGCGACGTGTCGGTCAGCATCGGCGACCGCCATACCGACGGTCGCGACGTTATGGGCCTCATGGCTCTCTACGGCGAGTGTGGCGAGGATATCATCTTCCGCGTTTCGGGCGTAGACGAGGCTTCCTGCGTTACGTCGATCAGAAACCTCTCGCTCTAAGCATGACAGGGCACGGCAAAGGACAGCTCTTTGCCGCGCCTTTTTGTTTCGTATAGGAAACTTTTTCGAAAACTGAATAGAGACCCTTTCCAAAAAGTTAACCACGTGCTAGTTTACTAAAGCGAACATAGACGTGGTTAACTTTTATCACGTCGATGTTGAGGACGAACTGACGTTAGGAGCCACTCATGTCTTGCGGACCGCAGATGCCGGCCATGCCGCTTTCGATGGTAAAAGCGGGCGAAACCGTGCGCGTGTCTCGTGTAAAGGGCAATGAGGACATGAAGCACCACCTCAAGGACCTCGGCTTTGTCGAGGGCAACGAAATCCACGTGGTGAGCTCGAGTGGCGCCAATATCATCGTCACGGTGCTGGGCGCACGCTTTGGCATCGATTCCAAGGTTGCCATGCACATCATGACCGTCGGTTAGTCCGCAGCATTTCATAAAAACCGAAAGGGGGACAAGAGGATGAAGACGTTGGGTGACGTTAAGGTGGGCGAGAGCTCCACCATCGTCAAGCTTCACGGTGAGGGTGCGCTTCGCCGCCACCTTATGGACCTGGGGCTCATCAAGGGCACTTCGTTCAAGGTCGTGAAGGTTGCACCGCTCGGTGATCCGGTCGAGATCAACGTGCGCGGCTACGAGCTTTCCATCCGCAAGGAGGAGGCGGCTGTCGTCGAGGTCCAGTAGGGCTCGCGGCGTATATTTCTGCAGATAAAGTTAGGTATTTCTAACTTAATGCAGCAACTTTGAAGCACATTATCCAGCCTGCGCGGAGAAAGCAGCGCAGGCACACAAGGAAGAAGGATTGAATGGCGGATTCTCAGATCCATGTCGCGCTGGCGGGTAACCCCAACTGCGGCAAGACCACGCTTTTCAACCTGATCACCGGCGCCAACGGCTACGTTGGCAACTGGCCCGGCGTCACGGTTGAGAAAAAGGAGGCCAAGCTCCTAAGCGACAAGAACGTTACCATCACGGACCTCCCCGGCATCTACTCGCTTTCCCCCTACAGCCCCGAGGAGCAGTGCTCGCGCGATTACCTCATGAGCGGCGAGCCCGATGTGGTCGTCCAGGTTGTCGACGCCACCAACCTCGAGCGCAACCTGTACCTGGCGCTTCAGGTCATCGAGACCGGCCTGCCCGTGGTCGTCGCCCTCAACATGGCCGACTTGGTCGAGAAGAACGGCGACAAGATCGACACGGACAAGCTCTCCAAGAAGCTCGGCTGCCCGGTCATGATGATCTCGGCCCTTAAGAACAAGGGCATTACGGAGCTGTTCGAGCAGGTCAAAAAGTCCGCTGCCTCCAAGGGCCAGGTGCCGGAGCACAAGTTCGACTCCTCCATCGAGGACGTTCTGACGCACATCGAGAACAACCTTCCGGCGAGCGTTCCCGCCAACAAGCGTCGCTACTACACCGTCAAACTGTTTGAGCGCGACGCGGACGCCTGCAAGCTCATCAACCTCACCAAGGAGAAGGCCGCTCGCGTGGAGCAGCTGGTCGCCCAGTGCGAGCAGGACTGCGACGACGACGCCGAGTCCATCATCACCGGCGAGCGTTACGGCGTGATTGCCCACATCATTGACGAGTGCCTCACCAAGGCTCCGGCAAAGATGAGCACCTCCGAGAAGATCGACCGTGTGGTTACCAACCGTATCCTGGGCCTGCCGATCTTTGTGGTCATCATGTTCTGCGTGTACTACATCGCCGTTTCCACCCTGGGCGGAACGGTGACCGACTTCACCAACGATCAGCTCTTTGGCACCGACGGTTGGTATGTGCTCGGCCAGGGTCGCGACGCCTACGACGCGGCCGTCGAGGCTGCGGGTGACAATGCCGACTCGGTCGACCCGGCACAGTACGGCCCCTATGTCCCGGGTATCACCACCATGGTGCACGACGCCCTCGTGGCGGGTGGCACCGAGGACGGTGGCCTGGTCGATTCGCTGGTCTGCGACGGTATCGTTGGCGGCCTGGGCGCCATCTTCGGCTTTGTGCCGCAGATGTTCCTGCTGTTCGTGATGCTGTCCTTCCTGGAGGACTGCGGCTACATGGCCCGCGTCGCCTTTATCATGGACCGCGTGTTCCGCCGCTTTGGCCTGTCCGGTAAGTCCTTTATCCCCATGCTCGTGTCCTCGGGCTGCGGCGTCCCCGGCGTCATGGCCACCAAGACCATCGAGAACGAGAAGGACCGCCGCATGACGGTCATGACCACCACGTTCATTCCCTGTGGCGCTAAGCTGCCGATCAT
>CAJMOL010000014.1 GCA_905215095.1 uncultured bacterium
CTTCAAGGAGACCGGCCGCCTTATGAACATCGACAGCCGCGGCGGTTCGCTGCTGTTTGGATGGATGGAGGTCACCGGCAACGAGAATCCGTTCTACGAGTTCTACGACGAGGTGCTCGAGATTTGCCACGAGTACGACGTGACGATTTCGCTCGGCGACTCCTGCCGCCCGGGCTGCCTCTACGACTCCAATGACGCCACCGAGACCGCCGAGATGATCGAGCTGGGCAAGCTGTGCAAGCGCGCTTGGGCCGCCGGCGTCCAGGTCATGGTCGAGGGCCCGGGTCACATGGCGCTCGACGAGATCGCCGCCAACATGAAGCTGCAGAAGCGCCTGTGCCACAACGCCCCGTTCTATGTGCTGGGGCCGCTGGTGACCGATATCGGTGTGGGCTACGACCACATCACCGCCGCCATCGGTGGCGCCATCTCCGCAAGCTCCGGTGCCGACTTCCTGTGCTACGTGACGCCTGCCGAGCACCTGTGCCTTCCCAACGCCCAGGATGTGCTCGACGGCCTCATGGCCACTAAGATTGCCGCACACGCCGCCGATATCGCCAAGAAGGTACCGCACGCCCGCGACATGGACGACAAGATGGGCCAGGCGCGCCGCAAGCTCGACTGGGATGCCATGTGGAAGTGCGCTCTCGACCCGGTCACCGGCAAGAAGCGCTACGAGGAGTCCCCTGCCGCCACTGAGGGCACCTGCACCATGTGCGGCAAGATGTGCGCCGTCCGCACCGTTAACAAGGTGTTCGAGGGCACGACGATCGATCTTGGCATGGAGGATTAGCTTTTTCGAGGCAATCGCCATCAAGCCTGCTGTAACGCCCGTCAATTGTTGACTTGTGAACATTTGCTTATATTTGCGTAAAGATTGCATCGCCCGCCCGGGATCGGCATACAGCCGGCCCGGGCATCTTTATAATGCGGGGTAAAAGACCCATTTGAATCCGACCGGACAAGGGAGCGAACATGGATCGCAGTAAGGTACCCGCCGTTCTATCCATCGCGGGATCCGATTCCAGCGGCGGTGCCGGCATTCAGGCCGACATCAAGACCATTACGGCGCACCGCCTGTATGCCGAGACGGCCATTACAGCCATCACCGCACAGAACACCCTGGGCGTCACCGCCGTGCAGGATATCTCGCCAGATATCGTAGCCGCGCAAATCGACGCTGTCTTTGACGACATCCGCCCGAGCGCCGTCAAGATCGGCATGGTTTCTTCTGTCGAGATTATCGAAGTCATCGCCGACCGCTTGAGCGCTTGGAACGCAACGAACGTGGTCGTCGACCCCGTCATGGTCGCCACCTCGGGCGCTCGTCTCATTGCCGAGGATGCCTCCGAGGCACTCACCCGCCGCCTGTTCCCGTTGGCAACCGTCATCACGCCCAACATTCCCGAGGCTATGGCGCTGCTCGATTACGAGGTCGATTCCGAGCGCACACAGCAAAATGCCGCCATGCTTCTCACCCGCCGCTTTGGCTGCGCGTCCCTCGTTAAGGGTGGGCATTTTGTCAACGAGGCCAACGATGTGCTCGCAGAGCCCGCGCCGCTCGATGACGAGGGTAACCACCTGGGCGATCCGCTCACCACGTGGTTCCGCCACAAGCGCATCGAGACCGGCAACACGCATGGCACTGGCTGCACGCTTTCGTCCGCCATCGCCTGCGCGCTGGCCCAGGGCATGGAACTTGCCGACGCCATCAACGCCGGCAAGGCCTACCTAACCGGCGCTCTCGCCGCCGGCTTTGACATGGGCAAAGGCTCCGGCCCCGTCAACCATATGTGGCAGTATTAAAGCCCGCAGCCCAAAACCACCGCAAAGGGGACAGGCACCTTTGCGGTGGTCCCCACAAACATCTCGATCTGTAACAGTAACTCGGCAAAATCGACCCTAGATGTTACAGATCAAGACAAACAAACGACCCAAAGCACCGCAAAGGTACCTCTGTGGTGCTTTGGGTCGCGCTACTCACCAAGCGTCTCTTTGAGCTTGGCTGCCACGGCGTGGCCCAGGCTCTCGTGGCTTTCGGGCATCATATGCAGGTAGTCGATATCACCCGGCTCGGCGAAATCGGCGGCATTCAAAAAGTCGCAGCCAAACTGCTCAGCCACATGCGCGTAGTACTCACCAAAATGTTCCGAGGCTTCTACGGAATGCTCGTCAAAATCGGTCATATATACGTCGGCGATCTGCGGCTTAATCTTGATAGGCGCCATCAGCAGAATGCGCGGACAAGGCGCAGCGTCGGTCCACGGAAACGCGCGGACGGCGCGAATCAGCGCCATGGCGCCACGGGCGATATCGGAAGCTGTCACGTTGAAGACCGTCTTACAGTCGTTGGTGCCCAGCATGATCACAATGGCGTCCAGCGGCTTATGGGCCTCGAGCAGCATCGGAAGTGCGCGGATGCCGTTAAGATTGGTGTCCAGATGGCACATGTCGTCGCGTACCGTCGTGCGGCCGTTGAGGCCTTCTTCAATTACATGCCAGCCCTCGCCTAAGTCACGTTGGGCCACGCCGCACCAGCGCACATCCTGCGCATAGCGCACCGCGGTGCCGTCGCGCATGCCCGCCGGATCGTAACCATAGGTGTTGCTGTCGCCAAAGCATAGAACATTTTTCATCGTAAGCCCCTCGCTCAGTAAAAAGCCGACGGAAGCAGCCTCTCCCGCCGGCTCGACCTATCTGTCAGCACGTACCGATTACAGGTACTTGCGCCAATCGTCCTCGTCCTCATCATCCTCGGTAGCAGCCTGGATCTGCTCGGCGGCGCGAGCTGCCGCAGCGCGAGCGGCAACCTGGGCATAGGACTCCTCGTTGCGCTCGGGGAAGTTTGCCAGCACGTGCTTGAACTTGGCAAAGCCCTCGTCCCAGCGCGTAGAGGGCACGGCAAAGAAGACCTGCTTGACCTTGAAGTCGCCCGATGCGAGCTCCTTGCGGAAGAGCTCGGCCACGGCCTCTGCGTCAAAGCCGTTGTTGTCGCAGCCCCAAGCGCCCAGCACGAGCTTCTCGCGACCTAGCTCGTCGCAGATGGCAAGCACAAAGCGGATACGGTCGCGCAGGGCATCCAACAGGGCGTCGTCGCTCACGCGGTACTCCTGGCGGGCGCGCTTGGCGTTGGGTGCAGCGGCGACGATTACGTCGGCATAGGCGTGCACGTGGTTGCGGTCGAAGCGCACCGCAGGCACCACTAGGGCGCGGTTTCGGTAAAGCTCGCAGTTGATGTTGCGGCGACGGTTCTCGCCGTACCACTTACGCTGCTTATCGAGAACGTTGTACAGATACGAATCGGCGCACAGCGTGGCCTCCTGGCCCAGATAGCCCTGAATATAGCCACCGCCCGGATTGGTGAACGAGGCAAAGGCAAGCACAGCCATGTCGCAGAACTGCGCGTAGCCTCGACCGTTATCCAGAATGGCCTGCGTGGCAGAGGCGTCGAGCACGGTGACCTCGGGCAGAACCGGAGCGGGCTCCTCAGCAGGCGCGGACTCAGCTTCGGCGATTTCCTCGGCAGGCTCCTCGACGGGCTCGAGCGCTGCCTCGACCTCGGCAGCCTCCGCGCCCTCGACGTCCTCGGCAACCTGTTCTTCGGTGGCCACAGCACTCTGAACCTTGGCCTTCATCGCCGCGACAAAGCCAGCAGGCATACCGTCAAACTCGCGAACGCCGGCAAGCGAACGCTCGATATCCTTGGCGCACGCTTCGGACACAGTTGCCACGTGACGCTCGGCGGCCTTGGCACGCGCCTCGCGCTTGGGATTGGGCTGACCCGCTCGGTTAGACCTACGGTTACGGTTCCTGTTGTCGACATCTGCCATACGTGGCCACCTTTCCTGTCGCTGCCGCTATCGGCTTTTTCCCATCCATGATACCCCGCCGCGCACAAAAAAGACGGCCCCGAAGGACCGCCTTTCGCATCGATTTGCACGCACGGCAAGTACCGCTGCAATTCGCCACTAGTCGCGACGGCCAAGGATGTTCAGGATGCGCAGGAACACGTTGATAATGTCCACGAACAGGTTAGACGCCATGAGCACCGCATTGGGCAGCGTGGGCGGCACCGTCGTGGCAACATAGGTGTCGTAGCCAATAAAGCCGGCGAACACCACGATCACGATCAGGTCGGTGATGGTCTGCGAGACGCCCATGAACATCAGCACGATCTCAACCAGAATAGTGGCGAGCAGAATGCCAAAACCGATGCCATATACGCGCTGGAAAAACTTGGGGAACGTCACGCCCAAGGCGCCAAAGACAAAGGTGATGGCGGCCGTAGCGATAAAGGCAGTGTTGATGGTGGGCAGGTCGTAGTTGGCAAGGCCAAACGACGCGGTCAGGCCAAAGGTACTCGCAAAGATTACGTAGCCCACAAGGGACAGGCCCACGGACTGCTTGCTGGCGGCGGCCGACATCATGACCATGCCGACGATGGTCAAAATAAACGAGCCAAAGACCAGCGGCAAGGCGGCGCCGCTCATCATCATGCGCGCAAACGACATGGTGCTCGTAAAGTAGGCGCCGGCGCCCATGGCGCAAAAGCCCAAGAAGATCAGGGCAGACATGGCGAGATTGTACGCGCGCGGCGACATCTCCTTGGCGCGGCTTGCGCCGCTCTCGATGGGGCCGTTCTGATAGCCCTGGATATCGTTCATACTTCGTCCTTTCAAAAGCGCACAACAGCGCCGTAGGTGACAAGATTTCTGCCATTGTACCCGAATGCTGTACGTCCTTACCTACGGCGCTCGCCCTCAAGCGTACGATCAAAGGCCCAGACCCACCAACGCATCACGTGTGCCTGCGAGCCGTCCGCCCGCTCGCGCGTCTGGTCCTCCAGATACAACTCGGTCGCGTGCCTGCCAAAACGCACCTTATATGTTGCCGTACGGATGCCGTGGACCATCAGGCCAAACCCAATGGTCGAGATAATTTCGTCGATCGTAAAACAACGGCCGTCGACCCAGCAGACGGTGACCGGCACGACCTGTCCGCCCGCGAGGATGCGAGCCACGACGTCCACATACTGCTTGTGCACGCGCCGAGTTTTGCCATCTGTCTGTCGATATTCCATGTCTCCTATTATCGAACGCATGTTTGTATGTTGTAAAGCGAACAGACTGTGGTTTTGGGGTGTTGGGGCGCGCACGCGTGTCCTCATGGCGTGTTAGCAAAAAGAATACCCGCGGTCAACAGGGCTAATATTCAATTTTAGTGCCAAAAAATTCACTTCTCCCATCAGAACTCGGTAAAGAAACCCACAGGAGGTGATACGATTTATCATGTTTTTGTAACGTGTCTGCAAACTTCGAGAAAGCCCATATATGGACGTAACGTTCTCAACCTTCCTCGGCCAAATTGTGTCGAACCCAGTCCTTGCCGTCACCGTGATCCTCGCGCTCGGCGCCATCTTCGTCAATGGATGGACCGACGCGCCCAACGCCATCGCGACCTGCGTCACTACGCGTTGCATGCCCGCCCGCGCCGCCATTCTCATGAGCGCCGCATTCAACTTCTTGGGCGTGCTCATCATGACGCACTTTAACGCGAGCGTCGCCAACACCATCTCACATATCGTCGACTTTGGCGGAAATAGCACCATGGCGCTCGCCTGCCTATGCGCGGCGCTGTTCTCCATCGTCGTCTACGGCGCCACGGCGTCGCGTTTTGGCATCCCCACTTCGCAAAGCCACAGCCTTATCGCCGGCCTGACCGGTGCCGCTATCGCCCTCGGCGGCGCGAGCAGCGTCAACGTCCACGAGTGGATGAAGGTCATCTACGGCCTGGCGCTCTCCATCGGCCTGGGCTTTGTTATGGGCTGGGTCCTGTGCAAGCTCGTCTCAATTCTTTTCGCCGCCGCCAACAGGCGACGTGCCAATGTCTTCTTTAAATACGCTCAGATCGCGAGCGCTGCGGCCATGAGCTTTATGCACGGCGCGCAGGATGGACAGAAGTTCATCGGCGTGCTCTTTTTAGGCGTGGCCTTCGCAAACGGCCAGACCAGCGTCGGCGATGCCGGCATCCCCATCTGGATTATGTTGCTGTGCTCGGCCACCATGGGCATCGGCACCAGCGTGGGCGGCGAGCGCATCATCAAGTCCGTCGGCCAGAGCATGGTCAAGCTCGAGAAGTATCAGGGATTCTCCGCCGACCTCGCGGGCGCCGCGAACCTGCTGCTTGCCACCCTTACCGGTATCCCCGTGTCCTCCACCCACATCAAGACCTGCGCCATCATGGGCGTCGGTGCCGTCAAGCGCCTTTCGGCCATCAACTTTGGCGTGGTCAAGGACATGATGTTCACCTGGTTCTTCACCTTCCCCGCCTGCGGACTCATCAGCTTTGTCATGGCCAAGCTGTTCATGATGTTCATCTAGTCAAACCGAGCGTCCATCCGGACCGCAATACCTCGCCCACCCGACTTCGCCTCGAAAGGA
This sequence comes from uncultured bacterium, assembly GCA_905215095.1. GTDB lineage: Bacteria > Actinomycetota > Coriobacteriia > Coriobacteriales > Coriobacteriaceae > Collinsella. The sequence goes on from CAJMOL010000014.1 coordinate 6,441, forward strand.
CCCACCCATGGCTAAGAAACCCGATTCGTTCGACTTTGACAACTACGTCGCCTGCGCCGACCTCGCCGTCCAGGCCGCCGAGCTGCTTACCCAGATTTTTGAGAACTTCGATCCCGCGCAGATTCACGACATGCTCAATAAGATGCATGCGATTGAGCATGCGGCAGACAAGAAGCACCACGAGCTCGAAGACGCCCTGCTCACCGCCTTTATCACCCCGCTCGAGCGCGAGGATCTGGATCTGATGAGCTGCGCGCTCGACACCGTGCTCGACCGTATTGAGGGCGTCGTGCAGCGCGTCTACTTCACCAACATCCAGAGCATCCATCCCGATGCCATCGTGATCGCCCACAAGGTGACCGACGCCTGCCGCGCCATGAAGGACCTGATGGTCGAGCTGCCCAACTACCGCAAGTCCAAGACCCTGCGCGAACTCGTCATCCAGATCAACACGATCGAGTCCGAGGCCGACGAGCTCTACATCAACGCTATGCGCAACCTGCACGTCAACGGCAAGGACCCGCTCGAGGTCATCGCCTGGCGTGACGTTTACGCCTTCCTGGAGTACTGCGCTGACTGCTGTGAGAATGTGGCCGATGTCGTGGATTCGATTGTCATGAAGAACAGTTAATTGGGGGTACGTATCCCGGCGGCGAAGGGCCGGCACCTGTTTGCTTTCTCACTCCGGCTGCGTAGCAGAGTCGTTCGAAAGTAAACAGGTGTCGGCCCTTCGCCTTACGTATCACCATTGGAACTTTGGCTGATAGTTTTAGCGCAATGGGGGGTTTGGCTGAAGGGACCTTTGGTACCCGTTCGGACACTTTGGCCCTTGATGAGCGTTTGGCTGATTGCTGCTTTGGGTACTCTTTGGGTTACTTTGGATTTGTTTGATTTTTAATTGTTGGAGGGCTTGTATGTCGTATATTGATCTGGCTCGGTCTCGGTATTCTTGTCGTTTGTTTGAGGACCGTCCTGTGGAGCAGGCTGTGGTGGATGCCATTGTTGAGACTGGGCGTATTGCTCCTTCTGCTTGCAATAATCATCCAACCCGTGTGATGGTGTTGGATACGCCTGAGCTTCTGGAGAAGGCTGCTGCTTGTCAGCCTCGGTTTGCTCGTGATGGATCTATCTTTGGGGCTCCGCTTGTCTTCCTTATTTGCAGCGTTACCGATGATGCTTGGGTGCGCCCGTATGACAAGATGAATTCCAGTGAAATCGATACGTCCATCGTGTGTGATCAGATGATGATGGAGGCCACCGAGCAGGGCCTGGGAACGTGCTGGGTATGCCATTTTAAGCCTGAGGTGGCGCAGGAGCAGTTCAATCTGCCCAAGGGCGTCTATCCCTATCACATGCTCGTCTGCGGCTATCCTGCCGACCATATCGCCGATCCCGAGCATCGCGAGGCCCGCACCATTCCCCTCCCCAACTTCCTCCTCAAGTAGATTTTAGGACATGCCTTAAAATCTAACTTTGACCGCTCACCCGTTCGCCGAGTCCTGTGCCCTCAAACGCAGGACTCGGCGTTTTATTTTGCAGACTGCACACAGCCACAAAAAAGGACCCGCAAGCTGCGGGCCCTTTCTAGGCGCTAAATGATAGCTGGATATTAGTCCAGGTCGTCGGCGGCGAAGTTGTCGATCGGTGCGAAGGGATCGGCAACGGGGATAACCGGCTCGGCGACGGGCAGCGGCTCGGCAGCAGGAACGGTCACAGCCGGAGAAGCGGCGGAACCGACCGGCGTGGAAGCCATGAGATCGGACGGGAAGGAGTTCTGAGCATCGTCCATGAAGTGCTGGATGAGCTTGAGGTACTCGGCCTTAAACTCCTCACGGGAAGCCTTAAGACGGTCGATCTCCTCAAGCTCGGCCTGCTTCTCGGTCAGGGCCTGACGGATGACCTCGCGGGCCTTGGCGTCGGCCTCGTTGCGGATACGGTCAGCGTTCTCGTTGGCGTCGTTGACAATGCCCTCGGCGGTCTGCTGGGCAGCGATCAGGGCAGCGGAAATCTGGCGCTCCTGAGCGGAGAAGTCGGGTGCAGGAGCGGCCACGGGGGCGGCGGGAACGGCCTGTGCGGCAGCATCCTGAGCCTGAGCAAGCTGGGCCTGCGTATCGGCAAGCTGCTGCTCGGTAGCAGTCAGACGACCCTTAAGATCGACGATCTTGGCGAGCATGGCGTCGACCTCAGAGGACAGGGTCTCCAGGAAGACGTCGACCTCGGCGGGATCGTAGCCGCGCTTGGCCTCAGAGAAGGTCTGAGCCTGAATGTCAGCAGGGGTAATAGCCATAACAAGTCTCCTTTTTCATCGCCTCGGCGCTACACGCCCGACGTAAGTTACTAAGTCAGTTCTACACGAGTATACCTATAAGAAGCTGCAGAACCAGCCTCTGCACCAACTGCAACGCAATAATCGCAACGACCGGCGAAAAATCGATACCGCCCATCGGCGGGATGAAACGACGGAACAGGTTGAGCCACGGACCGCACACGCTATCAAGCACCGCGGCAATATCCTGAAGCAAACCACCCTGCTTCATGGGAATCCACGTCATAAAGCAGTAGACGACAATGAGCGTGGAATAGAAGTTGAACAGCGTGTTGACCAGCTGGACGATAGTGTAGATGTTGATGGGAATCTCCTCGTCTTGTCTTTACTTAAGGTAGCCGTCGGCACGGAGCTTTTTGAGGTCCGAATCCTTGACCTCGCAACCGGCGGGCAGCACCATGAACACGCGGTCGCCCACCTCCTTGACCGTGGCACCCAGACCGCAGGCAAAGCCGTAAGAGAAGTCCAGGACGCGCTTGGCGACCTCGGTACGAACGCCCACAAAAATCAGCGCGACAGGCTGCTTGGTGCGCACGCGGCGCACGACGGTCTCCACGTCGTCATAGCTCTCGGGGCGCAGGACATAGGCCGGCAGCTGCGGCGTAGCGTTGATGATGTTGCTCGCATACGCCGAGGCATCGCTCGGTGAGGGAGCAGGTGCGGGGGCAGCAGTGCGGGCACGCGTGCTCTCGGCGTAGCTCGACGGCGTGTCATAGGCACCAGGACGATAACCGCTCGCAACACTGTCCTGCGAGCGCGAAGGCGGGTTATACGTCGTGGCATGGCGGGAGTCATCGCCGACCAGCTGACCGGAGCGCGTGTACACGGCCACCGACTCGGCCTCGCCGCGGCGCGTCTGACCCAACAGGCCGTTGCTCGGCTCATCCTGGGTGTAGAAGCCCTCGCCCGAGGCACCGCTGTAACCGTTGTTCTGGTAGCCGTCGTCATAGCCATCATCGTAGCCGTAGTCGTCGTCCTGACCATAACCCTGGTCGTAACCCTGCTGGCCGCCCAGGTGCATCTTATTTTTAATCTCGTCAAGGAAGCCCATGGTTGTGTCCTCTCGCGGTTTAGTGCAGGCGCTCTGATAATCAGTGCGCACTTCAGAGCCTTATTTTACTGCAAACTCCGGGCTAAATACTACCCTGCCCAGGCGAACGAGCGTAGAGCCCTCCTCAAGGGCAGACTCAAAGTCCTCGCTCATACCGCAGGAAAGCTCAGGCAGGTTCAAATCGGGATGCGCCGCCTCCAGCTCATCCCTCAGCTCACGAAGCCCCGCAAAGGTGCGGCGTGCCACATCCTTATTCCCCCGGGGCGCCATAGTCATAAGCCCCTGTACGCAAATTCCCTCAAGTTCTGCAAGCTCACCCGCGGCGGCGCGAATCTTATCGGGTGAAAAGCCTCCCTTCGACTCCTCACCACTCACATTGACCTCAATGAGCACACGCTGGGGGCCGACGAGCTCGCCTGCCTCAATCTTGCGAACAGCACGGCTCGAGATCGCCTGCGCCAGATGCAGCGAACCCACCGAGTGAATCAGCTCGGCTGAGCCCAGCACCGCATTGATCTTATTGGTCTGCAGGTTGCCGATCATATCGAAGCGCACCTCGGGCAGCTCCGGATGCTCCGCCAGACCCGTGAGCTTGCGAACCAGCTCCTGCGGGCGGTTCTCGGCAAAATGGCGATACCCCGCCTGGATAGCGGCAACGGTCTCATCGACGCCAACGGTCTTGGAGACGGCAATCAGGCGTGCGGCATCGTGGGTACGGCCCGCGCGATCGAGCGCCGCATAAAAACGTTCCAGAATCTGCTCGCGGCGAGCGCGCATCAAGTCCAAATAGTTATCCATTGCCAATCGCCTCCGCTGACAGCCAAACAAGTAGTCCCATGCTAACGCAAGAGCGCGGCCCCGCATGTGCAAGGCCGCGCTCACTTAGGTATTTACAATCTTTCGACGAACGGGGCCGCCCTACTCCTCGTCATCCTCGGCGTCGTCCTCGTCCTCAAGGTGCTCAAGCAGATAGCGAAGGCCCTCACTCAGCTCGTTAGCAGGCACCTTGGCAACATAGCCCGCATCCACGGCAGGCCTCATGATGACACCCTCGCCCGAAGGCACGCGCATGCTCTCAAGCTCATCCTCGTCCGTACGGGCGATATCGCCGGCAGTCAAACGCTGTCCGGTCAAAAGGAAGGTCAGACGGCAGGCGGCATCGATCGAAATCGAGGCGATACGATCGAGGTAGCGCGAAACCATGATGGCGCGGCGCAGGTCGTCATAGTTGCTGTCGTCGTCCATAAAATCGCCCGTGTCCATGCGGTTAAAGGTGCGGAAGAACTTCTCGTACGCCGCATGCACCGGCTCGTCCTCGCCGGCCAGGTTGCAGATGATGGACATGTCGTTGGTGACGAGCGCAGAAAGCGAAGAGCCCAGCACCTGGTAGACGGCCTCAGCCTCGGCCTCGACCGTGCCGACAAGCTCCTTGGGCAGCGAGATGTCGGCCTTGATCATATGACGCGTGGCGCGGCAAATCTGGCGAACCTTATCGGTCATGCGCTGCAGGTTAAAGTCGACGTAGATGATCGTCTGCAGCAAGCGGAAGTCGGAGGCGACCGGTGACTGCGTGGCAATCAGGTTGTAGCAGACGGCCTCCAGGTTGGCGCAGCGTGCGTCAATCGAAAGCGTGCGCTTCTTGGTCTTGGTGGCGAGCTTGCGGTCGTCGGTCACATAGGCCTTCACGGCATCGTGGAGGGCCAGATCGACGGCCTCGTAGATGCTCAGCATCTCGTGACGGGCCTCGATGAGCTGACGGGAAAACAGTTTGCGCATGGTTCACTCCAATCAGTTGGGTGCGGTCATGCCGCCCGCACAGTGAATACGCACCGGACCAGATCCGATCGGCTTGGGACTAGTCGCACCGATCAGCCAAAGCGGCCGGTGATATAGTCTTCCGTCCGTGAATCCACCGGGCTGGTGAAGATCGCGTCGGTTTGACCATACTCGATGAGCGTGGCGGGCTCGCCGGCAACTTCCTGCAAGAAGAATGCGGTGTAGTCGCTAATGCGAGCTGCCTGCTGCATTGAATGCGTGACGATGATGATCGTCATCTCGGGCGCCAGCTCGGCCATCAGATCCTCGACCTTGGAGACGGACGTGGGGTCGATGGCGGAGCAGGGCTCGTCCATCAGAAGGACATCGGGTTGCACCGCAAGCACGCGCGCGATGCACAGACGCTGCTGCTGACCGCCCGAGAGCGCCAAACCGTCCTTGTTGAGCTGATTGGATACCTCTTTCCAGAGGTTGGCGCGCTTGAGCGATTCTTCCACGATGTCATCGAGGTCGCTTTTGCTAGTCACGCCCTGCAGACGAGGGCCAAAAGCGACATTCTCGTAGATGGATTTGGGGAACGGGTTGGGCTGCTGAAAAATCATGCCCACGCGACGGCGAAGGTCGACCGGGTCGACGCCCTCGGCATAGATATCGTTGCCGTCGAGCGTCATGGTGCCCTCGACGCGGGTGCCCTCGATCAGGTCGTTCATACGGTTGATGCAGCGCAAAAACGTCGATTTGCCGCAGCCCGAAGGACCGATAAACGAGGTGATGGCGTTTTTGGCGATGTTGAGGTCGAGCCCCGTCAGCGCATGAAAGTCACCGTACCAAAAGTTGAAATCCTTGGCCGTAATGGCCGCTTGCTCCAACGTGGGAGCGGACTGATAAACGGACATGGGACTCCTTAACTAGCGGCGTTTGCGCGACAGATAGCGCGCAAACAGGTTGAAGGCCAGAATAATCGCCATCAGCAAAAGCGCAGTGCCGTAGGCTGCGTTCATGTTGATGCCGTCGTTGGCAAGCAGATACAGGTGAACGGTCATGGGACGACCGGAATCGAGCGGCGAAATAGGCAGGTTGATGGCCTGACCCATGGTGTAGAGCACCACGGCGGTCTCGCCGATGGCGCGGCCGATGGCAAGCACGATGCCGGTGGCGATGCGGCCAAAAGCCGAAGGAAGCACGATCTTGGAGACGACCTGCCACTTGGTGGCGCCCAGGCCATATGCGCCCCAACGGATATAGCGCGGAACGGCGCGGATTGCCTCCTCGGTGGTGCGCATGACGATAGGCAGCATCAGAAGCGCCAGCGCCAGCGCGGCCGAAACCATCGAAAGGCCCAGGCCCATGGCCTCGACAAACAAGGCGTAGCCAAAGAGGCCCATAACAATGGAGGGCACCGAGGCCAGGGCATCGGCAGCATAGCGAATGATGTCGACAATCTTGCCCTGCTTGGCGTACTCGGCCAGATAGACCGCAGCCAGGACGGCAACCGGCGTGCAGATGAGCATGGCGAGCGCCGTCACGTAGATGGTCGAGACGATCGTGGGCCAAATGCCGCCCTCGGCGTTGACGCCCTGCGGCCAGCCGAAGATAAAGTCGAGCGAGATATGCGGCAGGCCGTTGATGACCACGTAGGCGATGATGGCGATCAGCACCAGCGTGGTGATATAGGCCGCGGCGCGAAACACGCCGAGCATGATCTTGTTGGACAGATCCTTGTTGATGCGGCCCTTCTTGCCATGGGAAAGGGCACGCTTGATGCGCTCACGCGACGAGGTCGTATCGACCGTCGTGTCAACGGAATCGGACATAGCCTACCCCCTCTTCTTCTTGGAAATCAGACGGACGATGCCCACCAGCGTGGCGGAGATGATAAACAGGACCACGCCCATGCCGAACAGCGCCGAGCGATGCAGACCCGAGGAATAGCTCATGTCGAGCGCGATCTGGCTCGTGAGCGTCGAGATAGGGCTCGCAATGCTGTCGGGAATAACCGGGGCGTTACCCACGACCATGAGCACGGCCATGGTCTCTCCGATGGCACGGCCCATACCCAGCACGATGGCATCCACGATACCCAGCTTAGCGGCAGGCAGCACGACCTTATAGATGGTCTGCCACTTAGTAGCACCCATGGCATACGATGCCTCGCGAATGCCCATGGGAATGGAATTGAGGGCATCTATGGTGAGCGTGGTGATGGTAGGGACGATCATGATGGCGAGCACGAACCACGCCGTCAGTGCGCCAAATCCAAGGCCGCCGGTCAGCTGGGCGATAAACGGGCGGATGATGATCATGCCGAAGAAGCCGTAGATGATGGAGGGGATGCCCGCCAGCAGGTCGACAGCGGGGCTAATGAGCCTGCGCACGCGCTTGCTGGCGATCTCGACCAGATACACGGCTGTGCCCACACCCAACGGCACGCCCATGGCAAGGGCACCGACCGTCACCAGGCCAGAGCCCGCCAGCAGCGACATGATGCCGTAGTGACCCTCAGAGGGCGCCCACGTAAAGCTAAAGAAGTCCACCAGACCGATGTCGGTAAAGACCGGCAGCGCCGAGTACGTGGTAAAGACAAAGATCAGGATGACGGTGACGACCGCCAAGAACGCGCAGGCAAAGAAGATCCACTGCAGCGCCTTCTCCTTAAGATAGGTGCTGCGTGACACCAACGCCAACTCACGCTTTTTGGGCACCTGCGCCTCATGCTCAATCTGGGGGGTTTCCTGTGCTTCCACGCTACTCACTCCCCTTTCCGTCGTTGGTGACGGGAATAAAGCCCGCCTCGCGAATCTGCTTGTCCATCTTCTCGGATGTCACATAGTCAATGTAGTCCTGCGCCTGCTGCGAAGGCGTACCCTTCACAAAGAAGTAAAGGTCACGCGAGATGGGATAGCCGCCACTTGCGACCGTCTTCTCGGATGCCTCGACATGGTTGACTGAAACGGCCTTAACCGAGGTCTTGGCGTTGAGGCTATCGACGAAGCCCAGCGAAATGTAGCCAATGGCACCGCGCGAACGAGATACCACGTCGCGCACCTGGCCCGTACCCGAAAGAACAGCCGAGCGGCGATCGAACGGCGCGCCGTCCATCACGATAGTGCGGAAGGCCTCGCGCGTACCGGACGCCTCGTCGCGGTTGATAACCTGAATCTTCAGGTCCTCTCCGCCGACTTCTTTCCAGTTGGTGATCTTGCCGGCGTAAATATCGCGGAGCTGCTCGGTCGAGAGATTGTCGACCGGGTTGTCGTCGTTCACGATGACCGCAATACCGTCGTGGGCAATGACGA
>CAJMOL010000015.1 GCA_905215095.1 uncultured bacterium
TGGAAGAGCACTTCCCCCATTCCATGGCCAACGCCGTGGTGCGTGCCGCCAAGGAGCGCGGCATTAACCTCGAGACCGCTGCCGAGGCCTATGGCAACCACGTGGACATGCTCCCCGACTTTGACCTGGTCGTCCTGGCCCCGCAGGCCGCAAGCTACCTGGCCGACCTGCAGAAGGACTGTGAGCGCGTGGGCAACAAGTGCGTCGCCTGCCGTGGCAAGCAGTACATCGAGCTCTCCCAGAACGGCGACAAGTCTCTCGCCTTCGTGAGTGAGCAACTTTCGAAGTAAGTAACGCCCAGGGCCAGCCGACCATCCAAGACCGGCTGGCCCTTCGATTTAGACGATTGGATCATCATGTCCGTTAATCCTGCTAGCGTCACCAACCCGCCCGCGCAGTTTCCCGAGGACTTTGTCTTTGGCGGCGCCACCGCTGCCTACCAGGTAGAGGGCGAGACCCGCACTCACGGTAAGGGCAAGGTTGCCTGGGACGACTTTCTGGAGGCCCAGGGGCGCTTCTCCCCCGATCCCGCTTCGGACTTCTACAACCAGTACCCCGTCGACCTGGAGCTGTGCGAGGAGTTCGGCATCAACGGCATTCGCCTCTCCATCGCCTGGAGCCGCATCTTCCCCAACGGCACCGGCGAAATCAACCCCGAGGGCGTCCAGTTCTACCACGATCTCTTCGCCGAGTGCCACAAGCACCACGTTGAGCCGTTCGTCACGCTGCATCACTTTGACACGCCGCTTCCCCTCTTTGAGAAGGGCGACTTCCTCAACCGCGAGACCATCGACGCCTTTGTGGACTTTGCCACCTTCTGCTTTAAGGAGTACGCCGACCAGGTGACCTACTGGTTCACCTTTAACGAGATCTGGGCCGACGCCTCCAACACCTACATCGAGGGCACCTTCCCCGGTGGCGTCAAGGCGCATCTGGCCGAGGCCTTCCAGTGCGAGCACAACATGATGCTCGCCCACGCCAAGGCAGTACTGGCCTTCCACAACGGCGGTTTTAAGGGCAAGATCGGCGTCATTCAGTCGCTGGAGTTTAAGTATCCGCTCAACGAGAACGACCCCGCCGACATCAAAGCCGCCAACAACGAGCACGTGCTGCAAAACCAGTTTTTGCTCGACGCCACCTTCCGCGGCGACTACGCACCCGACACCCTCGAGTGCGCCAACCGCCTGGCCGCCGTCTCGGGCGGCACCATCGAAATCCTGGACGAGGACCTCAAGATTATGCGCGAAGCCGCGCTTTACAACGACTACCTGGGCGTTAACAACTACCAGTGCCGCTTCTTGAAGGCTTACGATGGCGAGAACGACCTGCACCACAACGGCACGGGCGAAAAGGGCACCGGCCGCTGGCGCGTTAAGGGCATTGGCGAGCACGTGAACAAACCCGGCATCCCTACCACCGACTGGGACTGGATCATCTATCCCGAGGGCCTGTTCGATCTGCTCGTCTACATTAAGCAGCGCTACCCCAACTACAAGCAGATCTTCATCACCGAAAACGGCATGGGCTACAAGGACCCCTACAAGGACGGTTTTGTGGACGACCAGCCGCGCATCGACTACATCGAGCAGCACCTGCGCTGGCTGCTTAAGGCCATGGAGGTGGGTGTCAACGTGGGCGGTTACTTCCTGTGGAGCCTGCAGGATCAGTTCTCCTGGACCAATGGCTACAACAAGCGTTACGGCTTCTTTTACGTTGACTTTGAAACCCAGAAGCGCACGCCCAAGGCAAGCGCCTACTGGTACAAGCACGTGGCGCAGACCCGTCGTCTGGACTAGTGGCTGGCGGGGTTGCCCGCTCACACAACCTGTCCCCATTTCTCAGCCGGGGGCGGCACGTCACACGGCGCGCCGCCCCCGGTCTTTTTGTTTTTGGGCTGGTCGGGAGCCGTTTGTCTCGATCTGTAACATCTAGCCGAGTTTTTTGGTCCTAGCTGTTACAGATTGAGACGAACAGGGTTACTCTTTCCGAAGAATCTAAATCTGTAACACGTAGCCCGCTTTTGACCGTCTACCTGTTACAAATCGAGACAAACGGAGTAGGACCTAACCCCGTATGTCCCTAACAGTCGAGCGTTCGACCAGCGTACTCGGCACATGAATCGCCTCGATAGACGAGCTCTCTCCAATCGCCGCCTCAAACGCAAGCTTACCGACACCGCGCAAATCAAATCGCAGCGTCGTCAGCCGATTGTGAGGAACAAGTCCCTCGAGTGCGTCGTCGATACCAACCACGCTCACGTCGTCGGGCACGGACAGGCCCGCGTTCTCGAGCGCGGCGATAACGCCCAGCGCCATCTGGTCATTTGCCGCAAGCACGGCAGTCGGCGCCTGCGACCCGCCGGCAAGCACCTCGGCCGCAATCCGCTCGCCCATGGCGTACCCACTGTCCGCACTCCAATCGCCACGCAGCATCGGAGCGGCATCGACATGAGCACGACCCAGCGTATCGCGCCAACCGGCCTCACGAAAACGCGAGGAAATCGAGTTTTCCGGACCCGCCACAAACCGCATATTCGAGTGACCATGTTCCAGCAGATAATTGGTCAACAGCTCGCACGAACCATACTGGTCGGAGTCGATCGTCGTGCAGCGCGGATGCGCATACATGGACAGGATGACCGTTCGCACTCCCGGCTGGGGAACAAACTCCTCAAAATCGGGAGCCATGCGGTTCATGTTGAGAATCATGCCGTCGACGGGTCGCTCGACCATGCGGCGCGAGGCATCGGCAAGTGTATAGGGCTTGTCGCCGCCCATCTCGATCATAGTGACGGCAAAATCGTGCTCGCGCGCCGCTTGCATGATACCCTCGAGCGTCGCCAGGTTACCGACACGTGTGATGTTGTACATGCACAGGCCAATAGAACGATACGACCCGCCGCGCAACGCCGCTCCAGCAAAATTGGGACGAAAGCCCAGCTCTTCCATGGCGGCCAGCACACGCTTGCGCGTCTTTTCCGTCACGTTAGGCATACCGTTGACCACGCGAGACACAGTCTGGCGGCTCACGCCAGCGAGCGCCGCAACCTCTGCCGCGCTCGCCGAATGACCATTCCTTGTTTGCTGAGCCATGCCTTCCACGCTAACCTGCTTCCCAACTATTCCCCGCGCCCATGGCGCATCGTACATACATTGATAACGTGCTCATGATACCCGAGCCATATACCACAACATGAAAACTTCTGTCAATCAAAACCGCTTACCGAACAAATACAACCGTTCGCGGCTGTTTGAAGTTGTTTTGTTTCTATACATCCCAGCCGGATGTTAACGTGCTCATTGTCAAATGTTCACGTGCTCATTTTGGTTCTAATCATTTTAAGATAGTGTTTATCGGGCTTTTTCACCGCTGAACGCTAACCAGGGAGCCTCCTGAGCGCAAACGCACAATATCGAACAGCGAGACGAGAGGATGTATGCATATGTCTTTGCTAAACCGCGTACAGCAGCTGCCGAAGGGCTTTGTTTGGGGCGCCGCAACCGCCGCGTACCAAACGGAAGGTTCCACGAAGGTGGCAGGCAAGGGTAAGACCATGTGGGACGATTACCTTGTCGCCCAGGGTCGCTTTTTGCCCGACCCGGCCAGTGATTTCTACAACCGCTACGAGGAGGATATCCGCCTTTCTGCCGAGCATGGACTCAACGCCATCCGTGTGTCCATCGCCTGGACCCGCATCTTCCCCAACGGCAACGATGCCGAGCCCCTCGCCGAGGGCGTTAAGCACTACCACGAGCTGTTCGCCTGCTGCAAAAAGTATGGCGTCGAGCCCTATGTGTCCCTGCATCACTTTGACTCCCCCGCCGCCCTGTTCAACCAGGGCGACTGGCTCAACCGCAAGACCGTCGACGCCTATGTGCGCTATGCCGAGTTCTGCTTCCGCGAGTTCCGCGAGGTCAAGAATTGGTTCACCATCAACGAGCTCATCAGCCTCTCGCACTCCCAATACATCCAAGGCAACTTCCCGCCCAACCATCACTTTGATGTGACGAGCGGCATCCAGAGCCAGCACAACGAGCTCGTTGCCCACGCCCGCGCCGTCAACCTGTATAAGGATCTTGACGAGACCGAGCACCTGGGCGGACGCATTGGCATGGTCAACGTCCTGACGCCGGCATATCCTGCCACCGACTCGCCCGCCGACCAGCACGCCGCCGACCTGTACAACGCCTTCTACACCGACTTCATCATGGACGGCGCCTTCCTGGGCCACTACTCCGCGCGCACCCTCTCACTCATCAACGAGATTCTGCGTGCCAACAACGCCACGCTTACGGTTGAGGACAGCGACATGGAGGAGCTCGCCAAGGCGGCGCCCCGCAACGATATGTTCGGCCTCAACTACTATCAGTCGGCGTTTATCGCCGCCTACGATGGCGAGTCCACCAACAGCTTTAACGGCACCGGAGACAAGGGCACCTCGTGCTTTAAGTTTAAGGGCGTCGGGCAGCAGGTCGATATGCCGGGTATCCCCACCACCGACTGGGATTGGCTCATCTACCCGCAAGGCCTCTACGACACGCTCAAGCACATCAGCGCCTCCTATCCCAACCTCCCCGTCATCTATATCACCGAAAACGGCCTGGGCCACAAGGACCCCGAGCCCGACGCAAACGGCATCGTCGCCGATCCCGAGCGCATCGACTTTGTCGACCAGCACATGGAGAAGGTGCTCCAGGCGCGCGCCGAGGGCGTCGACGTCCAGGGCTACTTTATCTGGAGCCTGCAGGACCAGTTCTCGTGGGCCAATGGCTATAACAAGCGCTACGGCCTGTTCTACATCGACTTCGACACGCAAAAACGTTACATCAAGCAGTCGGCACTCTGGTACAAGGAGCTCGCCGACACTATGGCGGACGCGCAGTAGCGCATCGCCTCGCTTTCCCCCGAGAAGGGAGCGGCCCTATGCGATACAAACCCAGCCGCTCCCCTCTCTCCCCCTGGGACCGACCCCGCCTGCACCCGGGCTTTTAGCAAGCGGGAGACCATATAGGTTTTCAACGTCCATGCCATTAAGATTTCATGCAAAGAGGAGCGTGAACTATGGAATCGATCGTTAAGTTCTTGGAGAAAGGTCAGCCGTACTTCGACAAGGTCTCTAAGAACATCTACCTTCAGGCCATTAAAGACGGCTTTTTGGCAGCAATGCCCATCATCCTGTCTTCTTCTGTCTTCCTGCTTATTTCGACCCTGCCGGGCGTTGTCGCCACGGTCGGCGGCTTTACGCTGCCCGACTGGTGGAACGTCGACGTCGTGAACTTCTGCAACAAGGTTTACAACTTCACGATGGGCGTCGTGGGCATCATGGTCGCCGGCACCACCGCAAGCGCGCTGACCGGCTCCAAGAACCGCCGCATGCCTGCCGGCAAGGCCATCAACGCCACGAGCACCATGGTCGCCGCCATGTGCGCTATGCTCATCTTGGCCGTTACCCAGACGAGTGCCAAGATCGACGGCGCCGATGTCTCGGTGTTCTTTACCGACAACATGGGCACCAAGGGCCTGCTGAGCTCCTTTGTCGCCGCATTTGCCACGGTCAACATCTATGCCTTCTGCATTAAGCGAGACATCACCATCAAGCTGCCCAAAGAAGTCCCCGGCGCCATCGCCCAGAACTTCCGCGACATCTTCGCCTTCAGCTTCTCCATCCTGTTTGTCGCCGTCATCGACGTTATCTGCCGCACCTGCTTGGCCGTCCCGTTTGCCAACGTCATCTCCACGCTGGTGAGCCCGCTGTTCGCCGCTGCCGATTCCTACGCCGGCCTCGCCATCATCTGGTTCATGATCCCGCTGTTCTGGTTCATGGGCATCCACGGCCCCTCGGTCGTTAAGCCTGCCCTCAACGCCGCGCTGTTTGGCAACATCACCACCAACCTCGCCACGCTGCAGGCCGGCGGTCACCCCGCCCTCGCCCTGACCGAGAACTTCGGTAACTACATCGGCGAACTCGGCGGCACCGGCGCCACGTTCATTGTCCCGATCATCTTCCTGCTCTTTATGCGCTCCAAGCAGCTCAAGGCCGTCGGCAAAGCCTCTGTCGTACCCGTGATGTTCGCCGTCAACGAACCGCTGCTGTTCGCCGCGCCCATCATCCTCAACCCGTACTTCCTGATCCCGTTCCTGTTTGCCCCCGTGGCCAACGTCCTCATTGGTAAGTTCTTCATCGACTTTTTGGGCATGAACGGCTTTATCTATGCCATGCCGTGGGCACTCCCCGGACCGATCGGCACCTTCATCGACACCAACTTCCAGCCGATCTCTCTGGTCCTGGTTGTCGTCCTGCTGGTCGTTGACTTCTTGATCTACTACCCGTTCTGCAAGGCCTACGACAACGTCCTGTGCAAGCAGGAGGCCGAGACCCTGGCCGAAGAAGAGGCCGAGGAGACCAAGGCCGTCAAGACCGCTGCCGCCCCCGCCGTTGAGGCTCCTGTTGTCGAGACCGCTTCTGCCACTGAGGCCTCCGCAGCTCCGTCCGCCCTTAAGGGCAAGGATCTGAGGGTTCTGGTTCTGTGCGCTGGCGCCGGCACCTCTGCACTGCTCGCCAACGCGCTTAAGGAAGGCGCCGACGAGCTGGGCATCGACATTACCGCCAACGCCGGTGCCTACGGCAGCCACTACGCCATCATGGACCAGTACAACGTCATCGTCCTGGCTCCGCAGGTTCGCACCTATTACAACGAGATGAAGGCCGACACCGACCGCCTGGGCATCACGCTGCTGTCGCCCAAGGGCAAACAGTACATCGACCTCACTAAGGATCCCAAGGGTGCCGTCGCCTGGATCGAGGAAAACCTCGAGGCATAAGACGCTGACGCCACCTGCCGCTCGCAGAAAAAAAATGGCCCGTGCATCGATGCATGATGCGCGGGCCATTTTGTTTAGACCGCACCCGTCCTCCTGTTCATCTCAATCTGTAACATCTAGCCGAGTTTTTCGGTCCTAGCTGTTACAGATCGAGATGAACGAGCCGAGCACGTCTACGCCCGCAAGTCCTTTACGCTGGAACGCTCGACCAGCACACCCGAGACGAGCGTACGGCTTCTGGAGCTCGGGGCTTCCAGACCTGCGACGACCTCGTTAAGCGCACGGATGCCCAGTTCGCGGTGGCGAAACTTCACCGACGTCAGAATCGAGTTGGGAATCGTCTTGTAGAGCTCATCGTCGAAGCCGATCACGGACACGTCGTCGGGCACATTGAGCCCTTTGTCACGTAGAGCCATCATCACGCCGTTTGCCATGCAGTCGTTAGCAGCGAGGACCGCCGTGCAATCGGGCTTATCGGCAAGCACAAGGCCCGCGGCATAGCCACTATCCGCATTCCAATCGCCTTGCAGAGGCTCGGGCGGCTCAATGCCACGTGCCTCGAGTGCCGCTCGCCAACCTTTCATACGGCACTGGCTCGACAGTGACTCTTTCTTACCAGAGACGAAGTACACGTTCTTGTGCCCGTGGTTCAAGAAGTACTCGCACGCCATGCGCGCGCCGCCCTCTTGGTCGTCACTGACGGTGGAGCAGGTAGGATGTTCCATCGGTGTGATAATCACCGTCTTGAGGTCTTTCGGCGCCTCAAAGGTATCAAAGTCATCGACCATCTGGCGCAGGTTGAAAATCATGCCGTCGACGGGGAGCTGCGACATCCTACGCGCCGCTTCGGCAAGGGTCATCTTCTCCCCCGCCCGCTTTTTGATCATCGTGAGCGCAAAGCCGCGTTCTTCGGCGGCATCTGCGATACCGTCAATCATGTCCACGGCACCGCCCGACAAGTGGAACAGCACCACGCCGATGCACCCGTAACGGCCCAACTTGAGCGAACGCGCGGCAAAGTTGGTTCGAAACCCGAGCGCCTCCATTGCGGAATGAACCTTATCGCGTGTCGACTCTCGCACGCTATCGGGCTCGTTGATCACACGCGAAACCGTCTTGAGAGAAACACCCGCAGCAATCGCCACATCGTTCATTGAGACATTTTTCTTGTCCATCGTTGCCACTACTTCTCCAGTCGGTTTTGCATCGCTTGTTTTTTGCGTTCTAGCATACACTACCTGCCTGACTGATAAATCAACCGTTTACCGAACAATATCGACCGCTCACCCGTATATCCTTGTTGCTCTTCCAACAATGTCTTACGTTGTCATTAACGAAATGACAACGTTGTCATTTCGCAATGCCTTCCTTAAGCAGGAAGGTTTCCGGGCAGTCCTGACCATCCATCGACGACCAGTTCCATCCACATGCATCGCGCATCAAGTAGCAAAGGAGCTCTATGGACGCCATCGTAAAGATGCTCGAAAAGCATCAACCGTTCTTTGAGAAGATCTCGAGGAACATATACCTCCAGGCCATCAAGGACGGATTCCTTGGGTGCATGCCCATCGTCCTCACCTCTTCGATCTTTCTGTTGATCGCCACCCTTCCTGGCGTAGTTGGCATCACGCTGCCCCAGCCGCTCATCGACTGGTGCAACAAGCTCTACAACTTCACCATGGGCGTCATGGGCATCATGGTTGCCGGCACCACTGCCAAGAACTTCACGGCGTCCATGAACCGTCGCATGCCCGCCGGCAAGGTGCTCAACGACGGCTCCACCATGGTTGCCGCCCAGTGCAGCATGCTGCTGCTCGCTGTTACGCAGTTCACCACCAAGTTCAACGGCTCCGAGCTTTCGGTCTTCGATTGCACCAGCATGGGCACGCGCGGTCTGTTCTCGGCCTATATCGCCGCGTTCATTACCGTGTGGGTCTATAAGTTCTGCGTCTCGCGCGATCTGACCATTAAGCTGCCCAAGGAGGTCCCGGGCGCCATCGCTCAGAACTTCCGCGACATCATCCCCTTTGGCGGCGCCGTCATCATCTGCGGCATCATCGATGTCGTCGTGCGCAACCTCATGGGTGTTCCGTTCTCCGAGCTGCTCATCAAGCTGCTCTCCCCGCTCTTTACCGCTGCAGAAACCTATCCTGGCCTTATCCTTATCCAGGCAGCCACCGCGTTCTTCTGGTTTATCGGCGTCCACGGCCCCTCGATCGTCCAGCCGGGCATCGACCCCATCCGTCTTGCCAACCAGGCCGAGAACCTGCAGGTTCTGCTGGCCGGTGGTCACCCCGCCCACTCCCTCACCTTTAACATGTCGCTCGTGGGTGAGTTCGGCGGCACCGGCGCCACGTTCATCGTGCCGCTTCTGCTGATTCTCTTTATGAAGTCCAAGCAGCTCAAAGCCGTCGGTAAGGCCTCGATTGTTCCTGTTGCCTTCGCCGTCAACGAACCGCTGCTCTTTGGCGCGCCGATGATCCTTAACCCCTACATGCTCATCCCCTTTGTTGCCGCTGGTTGCGTCAACGTGAGTGTTGCCAAGTTCTTTATCGATAACGTGGGCATGAACGGCTTCTCCTTCGTGGTGCCTTGGGCTACCCCTGCCCCCATCGGCATCTTCATCACCACGAACTTCCAGCTTATCGCCCTGGTATTTGTCGCGATTATCATCTTGCTGGACGCCATCATCTACCTGCCGTTCTTGAAGGCATACGATAAGCTGCTCTGCGACCAGGAGGCCGAGCGCGCCGCCGAGCTGGGTCTCGAGTCCGATGGTGCCGCTGCCATCGCCGCCAACGCCCCTGCGCCCGCTGTCGAGCAGGCTACCGCTTCCGTCGAGACGACTGTTGCCGCCGCCGACAACAAGCCTGTCGTCGATCAGCCCGAGCCCGCTGCCGATGCATCCGCCAAGAAGGATGTCGATGGCCTGAAGGTCCTCGTCCTGTGCGCCGGCGCCGGCACCTCTGCCATGCTCGCCAACGCCATCAAGGAAGGTGCCGCACAGACCGGAGAGAACATCGCTTCCTCCGCAGGCGCCTATGGCCAGCACACTGCCATCATGGATCAGTACGACGTTATCGTGCTTGCCCCGCAGGTCCGTAGCTACTACAACGACATGAAGGCCGACACCGATCGCCTGGGCATTAAGCTGCTCGCCCCGCGCGGCAAGGAATATATCGACCTTACCCGCGACCCCGCCGGCGCCATCAAGTGGCTCCGCGAGAACCTCGACTAGTTACCTCCCTCTGTTGGTGCCCGGATCCCCAGTTCGGGCACCTCTCCCTATTCGTATCCCACAGAAAGGATGACTCATGACCAATCCCATGCAGTTCCCCGACGGCTTTGTGTTTGGCGGCGCCACCGCCGCTTACCAGGTTGAGGGCGAGACCCGCACGCACGGCAAGGGCAAAGTGCCCTGGGACGATTTCCTGGCAGCTCAGGGTCGCTTCTCCCCCGATCCCGCAAGCGATTTCTACAACAAGTACCCGGTCGATATCGACCTGTGCCAGCGCTTCGGCATCAACGGTATCCGCGTCTCCATCGCTTGGAGCCGCATCTTCCCCAACGGCACTGGCGAGATCAACCACGAGGGTGTCGCCTTCTATCATGAGCTTTTCGCCACCTGCAACAAAGCCGGCGTTATCCCCTATGTCACGCTCGATCACTTTGATACGCCCGAGGCCTTTTACCAGGACGGCGGCGAGGGCTTCCTGACGCGCACGACGATCGACGCCTTTGTCGAGTACGCCAAGTTCTGCTTTGCCGAGTTCACCGAGGTCAAGCACTGGTTCACGTTTAACGAGATTCCCGCAACCGCCGAGGGCAGCTTTATCGTCGGCAACTGGCCGCACGGCGAGAAGTATCGCCTGGACAAGGCCTTCCAGCTCATGCACAACATGATGGTGGCCCACGCCAAGGCCGTCGTCGCCTTCCATGAGGGCGGCTTTGAGGGCGAGATCGGCATTGTCCAGAACCTGGAGCCCAAGTATCCCCTCGACCCCAACAATGCCGCCGACTGCGAGGCAGCTCGCATGGCCGACGTCATCAACAACCGCTGGGTACTCGACGCCACCTTCCGCGGCCACTATGCAGCCGACACCATGGAGGCTGCGACCAAGCTGGCCCATATCGCCGGCGGCGAGCTCGACGTCCGCGACGAGGACATCGCCGCGCTGACCGCCGCGCTCCCCTATAACGATTGCCTGGGCGTCAACACCTACAAGTGCCAGTTCCTGCGTGCCGCCGAGGGCGAAAACGACATCAACCACAATGGCACCGGCGACAAGGGCTCCTCGCGCTGGTTCCTCAAGGGCGTTGGCGAGGCATGCGTACGCGAAGGCGTACCCACCACCGATTGGGACTGGATCATCTATCCCGAGGGCCTGTACGACCTACTGCTCCGCATTAAGAACGATTACCCCAACTACAAGAAGATCTACATCACCGAGAACGGCATGGGCTATAAGGACGACTTCGAGGACGGCTTTATCGACGACGCCCCTCGCATCGACTATATGCGTCAGCATCTCGCGTGGATCCTCAAGGCAATCGACGGCGGCGTAAACGTCGACGGTTACTTTGTGTGGTCGCTGCAGGACCAGTTCTCCTGGACCAACGGCTATAACAAGCGCTACGGCCTGTTCTACATCGACTTTGAGACCCAGAAGCGCTATCCCAAGGCGAGCGCGTACTGGTACAAGAACGTCGCAGAGACCGGCCTGCTCATGGCCTAACTTCAGCCGCGCATCCCCTGTCGGCCGCATGCGAATCCCTCCACGGGTTCGCATGCGGCCTATTTTTTTGCTCGGCCCGTGCAGGCCGTTTGTCTCGATTTGTAACATCTAGCAGGGATTTTCAATCCTAACTGTTATAGATTTAGATGAACGGGCGACCAGGGCTGAAAGATCTCAATCTGTAACACGTAGCCCACTTTTAACCGTCTAACTGTTACAGATCGAGACAATAAGATAGTCAAATCCGAACTTTCCAAGCAGTTATAAAGCATGGTTTCTAGTTTTCGGTATCACGAACATACTTTCGGTATCATTTAATGATATTATGATATCGAAAGTATGTTCGTGATACCGAAAGGAGCCGCATGCGCCAGTTCGATTACACCACAGTCCCAGCGGAACTCGAAGCAACTCCAATCACCAACCTCCTCCTCTCGATACGCGAGCATAAAGGCCGTCAGCTTGCTCTGAGTCAAGTCAAACCCGAGCTTCTATCGTCCCTAATGGAGGAGGCTAAGATCCAAAGCACCCGGTCCTCCAACGGACTTGAAGGAATTGTTACCACCCAAAAAAGACTCAAAGCGATCATGGCGTATTCCGCCAAGCCAAGCTCCCGCGCAGAGGAAGAAATCGCTGGATACCGAGATGTGCTGTCGCTTATTCACGAGCAACACGATTCCATTCCCGTAACGCCATCGGTCATTCTGCAGTTGCATCGTGACCTCATGGTACACACAGCAATCTCGTATGGGGGCCATTGGAAAGATAGCGATAACGAAATCATCTCCATCGACGATCAAGGCAATCGATTTGTGCGCTTTAGGCCCCCTTCGGCCCTAGCAACCCCGGGACTTATTAAAGAAGCCTGCCAGTCCCTCAACGATGCTTTATCTCGCCAAGTTTGCGATCCCCTCCTTATATCGCTCCGCTTTATCTTCGATTTTGTTAGCATTCATCCCTTCAACGATGGCAATGGCAGGATGAGCCGGCTCCTTACAACGCTGCTACTCGAAAAGACTGGATACGACGTTGCGCGTTACATCAGCATCGAACGACTTATTGAAGACAACAAAGCGCTTTACTACAACGCTCTCGCTGCAAGCTCCACTGGATGGAATGAAAATCAAAACACCGAAGTACCCTTTATCCGTTTCATGCTCGGAACAACCCTGGCCGCCTACCGACAGCTCGAGCAGCGTACCTTAATTGAATCAAGCACTCGTCCCATGTCGAAGCAAGCGCGCATCGCCGTTCTATTTCAACAGAGACCCGGTGTCATTAAGAAATCCGGCATCCGATCCAACTGCCCCGATATCAGCGAGGTTACCGTTAAACGAACCCTCGGTCAGCTTGTTAGTTGCAGCGCAATCGAAAAAACAGGAGCGGGTCGTTCGACGGGCTACATACTCAAAGACGTCCATGCTCTAGAACTATTCTTGCAATCCACATTACCCGATAGCGAGGCCGCAATAACAAAAGAGGCTCCAAAGGATAAGCTCCTTGAACGTGTAAACCACGCCGAGGATGAAAGCAGAGAGGGGCTCTATGAAGACTACGATTCATTCTCAAGGGACATAAAGACGAAATACGGAGTCTAGTCATACCCCAGAATAGCCTCATCCTTGTTGCCCAAAATTATTTACGCGTCATTGTGAAGCGGTAATCCCCGCGCCGGCAGGGGGCAGAAGTATCGCCTGCAGCGCTTGTTAGCAAATAACCCGCGTATGCTCCTCAATGGCGACACGATCCTCGGCGGAGATGCTCGGCTCACATGCCACGGCGTCCAGGCTGTCCAGGCGGCAGGAAGCGTAGAAGTCGCGCCTGCCGATCTTGCTGGAGTCGGCGATGAGGTAGCGCGTATCGACCTTGCTAAAGGCGAGCTGCTGGATACGACCCTCATCCATATTGGACGTAGACACGTCGCCGTCCAGAATGCCGTTGGCGCAGATAAACGCCGCGTCGATGCCCAGCGCACGCAGGGTATCCTCGGCCGTGGGCCCCACAAAGGCGGCGGTGCGGCGACGGTACATGCCGCCCACCAGGCACAGCTCGCAATCCTCGCGCGCCTCGAGCAGACTAAAGACCGAAAGCGAATTGGTCACATAGATGGAAGGCAGTTTGTCGGTGACTCGGAGAGCGCCAATGCGATCTCACGACGGTCGCGCTCATTGTCTCAATTAGATACTCAACGAAATACGGCCCCGCAGCTCAAATAAGCTGCGGGGCCGTACTATACACCGACGAATCAACGGCGGAGTGCATCCACTATTTGGCCAGCTCCTGAACGATCCAGTCAATTGCACCTTCGGGATCGTTGGTAAGGTCGATATACTCCTTGCCCCTTGTGGTGAGCAGTTTAATTCCAAGGCGATCGGTATCGGCCTTCATGGCGTCATAGTACATGCGTGCCTGGGGCGCCAGAACAATCACGTTGTACTGATCCATCGTCTCATAGTGGCTTCCGTACGCACCGGACTGAGAAACCAGATCGATACCCTTAGCAGCGGCACCTTCGCGAAGAGCATTTGCCAAGAGAGTCGAAGTGCCGGCACCCTGGCAAAGCACAAGCACGCGGATCTGCTCCGCCTTGTCCTTTACCGCCTCGAGAGCTTTTGCGACATTTTCCTGCGCGGCAATAGCATCTGCATCCGAGTTTCCTGCAGTCTCCTTTGCAGACTCTTCCAAACAAAGCTGATGGTCATACGCCTTGCAGAACGGATAGTAAATCACAAAGTCAACGACCAACAGCACTGCCATCAATACGAGAGAACGCAGATCGAGACCTGTGGTGAGGAACGCACCAATTGGGCCGGGAAGCGCCCACGGCATGGTATACATGGGGGCGTTCATTCCAATGACGTCAATGAAAAATTTAGAGGCTTCGGTAGTTTGTGTGACAAGGGGCTAGC
>CAJMOL010000016.1 GCA_905215095.1 uncultured bacterium
GAGCCGTACGCTTGAACTGAGAAGGGGGAGGCCTCGCGGCCTCCCCCTTTTTTGCGTTTACGGGCTTTTGTCTCACATAGTAGCTGTGTTTTATAACCCTCGTTTGTCGCATCTTCTGTGAACGGGCTACAATAACTTAGTCTGTGCGATATGGAGGTGAACATGGCTGAAGCTGGTATCGGCGTTGATATCGTCGAGATTTCCCGTATGAAATCAATTCTTGAAAAGACGCCGTCGTTTGCTCGGCGTGTGTTTACCGAAGAAGAGTGCGCATATTGCGACGCTTCATCGCGTCCTGCGGCGCACTATGCGAGCCGTTTTGCTTCTCGTGAAGCGGTTCTCAAGGCTCTTGGTACGGGCTTTAGCCAGGGCGTCGGCCGCAAAGACGTCTCGGTAACGCGTGATAACCTCGGAAAGCCTAAAGCAGTGCTTTCAGGTCGAGCGCTCAAGATTGCTCAAGAGTTGGGTGTCGTTGAAGTTGCGCTTTCCATTACCTTGACGGGTGATTTGGCCGTAGCCAATGCCATTGCGATCACCGAGGATGCTCGACCTAAGCCTAAGGAAGAAAAGGTGAGCACCAAGGAACGCGTTGCACAAACGTTTAAAGAGGCTCGCTCGGTTTTAGATGAGCTTGAGCAACTGCAAAATTCAGCTTTAACGGAGCACCTGGGCGATGCTTCGCGAGATACGCTAGGAGCATAGATGAAACCGGTTTTGAGTACCGAGGAAGTCGTTCGTCTCGAGGATATTATCGAACGCGAAGGAACTTCGAAGGCCGAACTTATGGAACTGGCGGGTGAGTTTGCTGCTACTGAAATTCTAAAACTCAATCCCGATCGCGTCCTTGTTCTGGTCGGTTTTGGCAACAACGGTGGAGACGGCTGGGTCGCGGCTGATATCTTGAGTCATAAGGGCGTTGACGTGGATATCGTGTCTCCGGTTGAGCCGGATGAGATTCCTGCCGCTCTGGCTCGCCATGTTGCCCGCCGTACCGCCGGTCGTGACGTGCATGTGTGTGTCGGTCCCTCGCGAGATGAGCTTGAGGTTTTGATCGATAAGGCCGACGTTGTTGTTGACGCTATCTTTGGTACCGGTTTCCACGGTGACCTGCGTGCACCGTTCTCCATCTGGATTCCGACAGTTAACGACTGCGCCGACCATGTGGTTTCCATTGATGTTCCTTCGGGTCTGAATGCCGAAACCGGTGTTGTCGACGATGACTGCATCCGTGCCGAGCGTACGGTCACGATGATCACGCCCAAGATCGGACTCTACAGCGCTGATGGCCCCGAGTACGCCGGTGATCTGGTGTGCGGTAGCCTCTATGATCGCCTTGATGAGGTCATCGATGATGTCGATCATGCCGCCGAGATTGTCGAGCCCGGTGACCTGGTGGATTTCTTTGCTCCGCTGCCCACGAATATCGATAAGTATTCTCGCGGTTCCGTCCTTATTGTTGCCGGCTCGGCGCAGTATCCTGGCGCTGCCATCATGGCCGCCAAGTCTGCTGCCCGCGCGGGTGCCGGCTATGTGGCTGTCGCGACGCCCGATGCGTGCGCCAATCTTATTCGTATGGCACTTCCCTCGATTCCGGTTTTTGCTATTCCGTCCGATTCCCGCGGCTCTTTTGGTGCCGCTGCTCGTATGACCGTGTGCGAGATTGCAAAGAAGTACAGCTGCGTACTGTGCGGTCCCGGCATGACGACGTCTGCCGGTGCCATGCAGGTGGTTTCGGGCTTGTTAGAGCTTGATGTGCCGTTGATCCTCGATGCCGATGCGCTCAACTGCCTTTCTAAGATTGCTATCGACGGTATCGATAGCAACCCTGAGATGTACCGCCGTGAGCAGCCGCTCGTCATGACGCCGCACTATCGTGAGCTTTCGCGCTTGGTTGCCGGTGACGAGGTTAACGATCTGGGGACTGCAATTGCGGCCGCGCAGAAGGTTGTCTGGGCTGCTGGCTCCGACAATCTCGTAGTTATTGCCAAGGGGCCGACGACGGCTATCTGTGGCGTTGAGCGTGTGCTGCTGCCGCTCTCGGGTCCGGCTTCTCTGGCAACTGCCGGTTCGGGTGATGTTCTCGCGGGTATTTTGGCCGGCACGCTTGCCACCATGCGCGACGAGATGGATCGTTGGGAGTTGCTGTATTCGTACGCCGTCGCACTTCACAGCTACGCCGGTTTTGCCGCGGCGACGGAGTATGGTGAGAAGAGCGTCATCGCGACCGATCTTATCGACTTGATCGGTCCTGCCATGGAATTGGCGGCAAAGGATGCACTCGATGATCTGGGAATCATGGACGAAGGGTCGGATGACTAATCATGAATAAAGCCGATTTGACGCGCTGGTCCTGGGTTGAGATTGACCGAGGGGCGCTTCGCCGCAACACGAGGGCTTACAAGAATCTGCTCGATCCACGTCAGCGACTGTGCTGCGTGGTCAAGGCCGATGCCTATGGCCATGGTGCCGTCGAGTGCGCCAAAATCATGTATTCGGCCGGTGCCGACATGTTTGCCGTGGCGACGGTTAGTGAAGGCGTTGAGCTTCGACAGGGCGGGATCACAAAACCCATCCTGATCCTAAGCGAGCCGCCTATCGAGGCTATCCCCACACTGCTTGAGTTTGACATTATGCCTTCGGTCTATACGTCCGATTTCGCCCTTGCCTATGGCGAGTGCGCTGTCGCGGCAGGCAAGGTTGGCAAGTACCATCTAGCCATCGAGACGGGTATGAACCGCATCGGTGTTCACTACACGCAGGTGCTCGACTTTGTTCGTGGCATTAGCTTCCATCGCGGTATCCAGTGTGATGGCGTATTTACGCACTTCGCCACGGCCGATGAACCTTCGGGTTGGGACTACAAACTGCAGTGCCAACGCTTTACCGAAGCCGTTCAAGCCATTAAGGACGCGGGTTTTGAGTGCGGCATCGTGCACTGTGCCAACACGCCGTCCTCGATGCTCGATCCCTCGATGCGTTTTGATATGATTCGCGCCGGCGTTGGCTTGTACGGCATGCAGCCATGCGAGCTGAGCGGCCGCGTGATGAAGCTCGATCCTGTTATGAGCGTCCATGCGCGCGTGACGCGTGTGGCGCATCCTGCGATGGGTGAGGGCGTGGGCTACGGTTTTACCTACCGCGTACCGCGCACACGCGTTCAGATTTGCACGCTGCCGATCGGTTATGCCGATGGTCTTTCGCGTACGCTCTCCAATCGTATGGACGTGCTGTATCGCGGTGAACGCATTCGTCAGGTGGGTAACATCTGCATGGACCAGTTTATGGTCGCCATCCAGTCCAATCCGGCGTATGAGATTCCCGAGGCCGAGCATGGCGACGAGATGATCATCGTCGGCCGCGATGGTGATGCCGAGATTACCATGGACGAGATGGCTCGCCTGCGCGGCACGATTAACTACGAGGTTGCTTGCGGCTTTGGCATGCGTCTCGACAAGGTCTACGTGTAGGAGCCACTATGGGTGTCATGCACATCCCCGGACATAGTCACCAGGCGCCGCGCGAGGTTGCGCTCGAGGAGATTGAGGCTGTTTTAGGCGACTGTCATCTCTGCCAGCTCTATCAGTCGCGCCATAACATCGTGTTTGGCGTGGGAAACCCCCACGCCCGCGTAATGTTTATCGGCGAGGCGCCGGGGCGTAACGAGGATCTGCAAGGCGAACCGTTTGTGGGGGCGGCGGGCGAGGATCTCAACGGCATCCTGTCGCTGGCTGGCCTCAAGCGCGAAGACGTCTACATTGCCAACGTGCTTAAGTGTCGCCCACCGGGAAATCGCAATCCTCGGCCCGAGGAAGTGCTGGCCTGTTCACCGTTTTTGCGTGAGCAGATTCGAAGCATTTGGCCCGATATCATCGTGACGCTCGGTAACCCCGCGACGCACTTTGTGCTTAAGACCGAGATTGGCATCACCAAGCTGCGCGGCAGGTTCCATCAGATGGGGCATTTTGTGGTGATGCCCACGTTCCATCCGGCGGCGGCGCTGCGTAATCCGGCGTGGCAGGAGCTGCTGGAGGAAGACTTTAAGATGCTGGGCGACTATCTGGAGCGGCATCCCGCGCCAGAGGGTGCCTCGGAATAATAAGGAGCATATATGTCCCTGGAGCGCCTGGGGGTAGGTATTTATAAAACGGCTTGCTCTGCAGATACGGAGTATTTTGGCGAGTTGGTTGCGCCGTGCCTGGAAGATGGTGATGTGCTGATCTTGACCGGCGGCCTCGGGGTGGGCAAAACCCACTTTACCAAGGGCGTTTCGCGTGGTCTGGGCGACGGCCATATGGTCACGAGCCCCACATTCGCACTCATGGCTGTTCATGACCAGGGGCGTATTCCGCTGTTCCACTTTGACCTGTACCGTCTGGAGCATGCTTACGAGCTCGAGGATACGGGCATTTTCGATGTACTGGGCTATGAGGGTGCCTGTCTGTTGGAGTGGGGCGAACAGTTCCAGGACGAACTGACAGACGAGTATCTTTCGGTAACGCTTAAGCGTGATGAGAACGATAGCGACGTGCGAATGATAACGCTCGAGGCGCACGGCGAGCGCGCAGCGGAGCTTTCCGATTTGATTGATAAGGCTGTACAAGATGAGCTTGCATAACGATTACGCGCTGGTGGTGGCGCTCGATACTTCGACTGATATGCTTGCCTGCGCGGCAAGCTGGATTGATGGACGGACGGGCGAGGCGAAGCTGGTGAGCGGTGACCATATGTGCCGTCGCCATGCCAATGTGGAGCTCGTTAATACCGTCGATAGCGTGCTTGCTCAGGCTGGCATGGACCGTGCCGACGTGGGCAGTTACGTTGTCGGCCGCGGTCCGGGTTCGTTTACCGGCGTGCGTATCGGCATTTCCACCGCCAAGGGCTTGGCGTGCGGTGCCAACGTGCCGCTGTTGGGCGTGTCGACGCTCGATGCCTGCGCATGGACCGCGTGGAAGGCCGGCGTGCGTGGCAAGCTCGGCATTCTGGCCGATGCCATGCGCGGCGAGGTGTATCCGGCTTTGTATGTGCTGAGCGATGAGGGCCTCGAGCGTCAGTTTGAGCGCGAGCACGTGGTCAAGGCTGCCGTGGCGCTTGATGAGTGGCGCCAAGCCGCGGACTGGGACCAGGTTCAGCTGACTGGCGACGGTCTCGTGCGCTATGGCAAGCTGCTGGGTGAGGACGAGACCGCCCGCTGCGTGGAGCGCAACCTGTGGTGGCCTTCGGGCGAGGGCTTGCTGCTCGCGCACGCTGCGGGTGACGGCGATCCGGCCCGTGTCCTGCCGATTTACACGCGCCTTTCGGATGCCGAGGAAAACGAGCGCAAGCGTCTTGGTCTTGCCGAGAGTGCGCAGAGCGAAATTACGGGCGTTGCCGATGAGCTCGCCGGTCGTCATCTGCAGTTCCGTCCCATGGGCGCGGCGGATGCCGAGGGCGCGAGCGCGCTGGAGGCTGCCTGCTTTGAAGGTGCCCGACACGAGGCGTGGACGCCGGGCATGTTCCTGTCCGAGCTGGGCGAGGATGTTGCGGCGCCGCGCAGCTGGTGGGTGGCGCACGACGACGGTCAGCTGCTGGGGCTTGCCGGTGGCATGGTCGTAGACGGTGACGTGCAGATTCTGGATGTCGCCGTCGACCCGGCACATCGCCGTGAGGGCATTGCCCGCAAGCTGCTGTCGCACGTGAGCTACGATGCCCAGATGCTCGGCTGCACGACCGCCTCGCTCGAGGTTGAGGATGGCAACGAGGGCGCTATTGCGCTCTATGCTTCCCTGGGCTTTACCGAGGCGGGCCGCCGCCGTGGTTACTACGGTGTTGGCAAAGACGCCATCGTCATGACGGCGCCGCTGCCCTTGGTGCTCCCGGTTGACAACGCTTCGCCCGAGCCGACGGCGGCTGAGCAGCGCGTATGGCCGCTACCTGCACCCGAGCGCACCGTTGAGGAGCGCGCCGAAATTGAGCGCCGTCGCCTGGTGCTTGCCATCGAGAGTTCGTGCGATGAGACGGCTGTGGCGATTATCGATGCGAACGGTAATATGCTGGCCAATCAGGTTTCGACGCAGATTGATTTTCATGCCCGTTTTGGCGGCGTAGTGCCCGAGATCGCTTCGCGCAAGCACGTTGAGGTTATCGTGAGCGTCGTGGACGCGGCGCTCGAGGATGCCGCAGCATCGCTTGGTCTTGAGGGCGGGGCCATCGCGCCGAGCGAACTCGCCGCTGTTGGCGTGACACAGGGTCCGGGCCTGGTGGGTGCTCTGGTGGTGGGCGTCGCCTTCGCCAAGGGCTTTGCCTATGCCGCCGGTAAACCTCTCGTGTGCGTTAACCATCTGGAGGGCCACCTGTTTGCCAACCTGCTGGCGCAACCCGACCTCAAACCGCCGTTTATCTTCACGCTTGTCTCGGGTGGGAACACCATGCTCGTGCACGTGAAGGCATGGGGCGACTACGAGGTGCTCGGCGAGACGCTCGACGACGCTGTGGGCGAGGCCTTCGACAAGGTGGCCAAGGCGCTGGGTCTGGGCTATCCCGGTGGCCCCATCATTTCCAAACTGGCCGAGACGGGCAATCCCCGCGCGATTGACTTCCCCCGTGCGCTCAATAGTAGGGGAGACTATCGGTTCTCGCTTTCGGGCCTTAAGACGGCCGTGACGCTTTACATTGAGCAGGAGACCAAAGCCGGGCGTACGATTCATCTGCCCGACCTGGCGGCTTCGTTTGAGGCCGCGGTCTTTGACGTACAGTACAAGAAGGCCAAGAACGCGCTGCATGCCACCGGATGCAAGGAATACTGCATCGGCGGCGGCGTCTCGGCTAATCCGCATCTGCGCGAGATGATGATCAAGAAGCTCGGGCGCCAGGGCATCCGCGTGACGGTGCCGCCTCTCTCGGCATGCACCGACAACGCCGCCATGATCGCGGAGGTCGCCCGCCGTAAATTCGATCGAGGAGAAATCTCGCCGTTCGACGTCGACGCCGATCCGAACATGACGCTGTAGTCGCAAAGGCGCGGTCCCCGGCCGGAGGGGCCGGATATAAGGTTTCCTGCTCTACAGTCCTGCGCAAGACGAAGGCCACATTAAGTGGCCTTCTTTGCGTGCGGAACTCGCGATGAACTTCGTGCCCCGCCGTCCGGAAGGACGCCTCTTTATTGATGGGAGGCCTGATAGGTCGATGGTTCCGTGCCCGGATGCGTCCAAAGTGGGACGGGCTTTCCGGATGGGCAGGCTTTCGAAAAATGCGTCCCGGAATTTGCCTTTGGAATGGGACGTAGTTTCCCGTTGAGGTGCTTTGCGGAAAGTGCATCCCACTCTGGGCGGTCGAAGTGGGACACACTTTCCCAAAGGCGCTCCAACGGGAAATTGCGTCCCATTATTCGGTCAAGAAACGGGATGCATTTTCCCAATGAGAGCAAAACCGGAAAATGCATCCCACAATCAGCCCTCAAAGTGGGACGCCGTTTCCCAATGAGGCTCAAGCGGAAAATGCATCCCGGAATTTGCGCTCAAAGTGGGATGCGGTTTCCGGTTGAGGGTCTAAGGGGAAAGTGCGTCCCAGAATCGACGCTTGAAATGGGATGCAGTTTCCCGATGAGGCACTCGACGGAAAATACATCCCAGAAATGGCCTTTGAGCTGGGATAAGATTTCCGCGGCATCTCGGATTCTCAAAAATGAGACACGCCGTTGGCGAAAATGAGACACGTGATATCGGGCATCGGATGTATCATTTGCAAAAATGAGTCCACTCCACTCGAATAAAGCGAGGTCCCTCATGTACGTTCCACACCCCCGTATCCGTAGGCTGTCGAAAATCCCGCTTGTTGGGACGGCGGCGCTTGCTGCGTTGATCGCCACGAGCGTCGCCTGCTTCACGGCCACGCCCCAGGTTGCCCAGGCGGCAGACGCGCCCGCAATCACCGATATGACCGAGCAGGATTATCAAGCCCTGGGTCTGGGCACGAGCGAGGACATTCCGGCCGATACCGTTGGCCCCTATTCCACTGATACCCCCACGACGTTTGCCACGCGCAGCGAGGTCTATATGGCAGCTAACGGTAGCCATGGCAATCGCTACACTCTGCGCGACAAGCTCGAGAACGTCGAGCGCGGTGACATTGGCGGCAGCAGCAAACTCACCGATGGCTATGGAAGTGTGTGGGGCGCCGCAAAGTTCTGGCAAAACGTCAACAACTTCGATACGAACAGCGATCTCTACAAGCATAGCGACTACGGTGGCGGCACCTGGTCGTACCTAAGCAACAATGAGTCCTCAACAGTACTCGCCAACGACAACAACGGTTTCTCGGGCATTCACGCCACGAGTGTTGAGTTCTGCAGCGACG
Organism: uncultured bacterium; assembly: GCA_905215095.1. GTDB lineage: Bacteria > Actinomycetota > Coriobacteriia > Coriobacteriales > Coriobacteriaceae > Collinsella. The sequence goes on from CAJMOL010000016.1 coordinate 8,332, forward strand.
CCAGCACGGGCAAAAAGAGCCGCGTTGCCGAGCTCCGTGCCTACGGCGACAGTTCCTCCACGACGATTGACGGCAAGTCATACGCCGGAAAGGTTGAGCTGGTCCTCTACTCGTTTAGCAACGGGCGTACGCGCACTCTCGACACACACCTGCCGGTGACGGTCAACACTAATATGATGTACGAAGGCCGTTTTAAGTACCTGGATGCCGGTTACCTGCAAGAGCACGACGCCGTCTTTGATGTCGAGGCGGGCGATGTCGATGGCGACGGCGTCGACGAGCTTTTTGTCTACGCGGGCTGCTATGTCGACGAGAACGGCGTGCGCAAGGCTGTAGTCGACATGTATGACTTGGAGGGCGGCAACTGGAAGCAAAGCGTCGTCAAGATCGATGCCGGTAACGCCGCGGACTACACCACGCACAACAAGGGCGGGAACGACTCCTGGACGCAGCTTCAGTCAGCTCCTGTCGTTTCGCTAGCGGCCGGCGACCTCGATCGCGATTTTTGCGATGACCTCGCCATCGTGGTCTCGGCACCCTACGGCAAGAAGAATATTGATAAGTCGACGCATTGCGAGCTGTTTTCGTGGGATGCATCCAAGGGTGCGCTCGTCCATGTCGATGCTCTGGGCGACGCGGGCGCAATCTCCCTCTCCGCGAACGGCAAGACCATGGTCGCTGCGAATGCGACGTTCGGCACGTTTGCCGCCTACGATGAAGAAGGAAAGAAGACGGGTGAAACCGTCACGGGCCTTATTCTTGCGGGCTATGACTGGCAACGCAGCGCTTTTGATTACGGCGCTTCTGACGGCAGCAAGGGGCTGTACGGCGCGCTGTACCGCTACGCGTATTTTGACTCGGAGTCTGGCGAGTTCAAGCTTTCCGATTGCAAGGAATACAGAGACGGGCTCCTCGCCTCCTATGGGCTGATGCATGTGCCCAACAGCGCATGGAAGGATAGCGCTCAGGATAAGCGCTATCCGTGCACCTTGGCGCCTATTGCCCTTGCCACTGCCAACCTTGACGGCCTGTCCGAGCAGCTGGCGGTCGACGAGGTGCTCGTGGGCGGCGATGTGTTCCGCGACTTTGCCTGCAACACGGCACAGAGCGGGGCTCAGGGCTTGGGGTCCATGGTCGGAACCATGAGCATGAGCGGTCAGCAATACAACAGCAGCAACAAGCATGACCACAAGGGTATAGAGCAGGTGTGGATCAGCGACGTCAAGGCGGGCAGCGTCTCGGGTTCGGACCGCTATAACGAGAGCTTTATCGCTGTGGTGGGCAAGCACCGCGACGAGGACCTGCGCAAGAACGATGACTACTATTGGATGACCGCCTCGCATTTTTCGCTCGACGAGAACGGAAAGGTGCGCCGCGGCGAGGAGCAGGTGATTAGCGAGAGCAACCGTCGCGGCACTACCTACGGCACATTTATCTCGCTCGCGCTGCCCGATGTCGACAACGACAGCGTCAAGATCACGTACAAGGACCGCTACAAGGTCTATACCAACCCGCGCGTGCTTGCCGTGCTGCAGGATGCGCCCTATGTTGAGGATCTGGAGCAGGCATACGGCTATCTGGTGTTGGGCGGCACGTCATACGGAGAGGAAAAGGGCACGGGGACATCCCAGGGCTATACCATTGGCGCCGAGTTGGGCGTTGCCGTCGAGGTGCAGACCGGTCCGCCCCTGGTCGCGATGAATGCTTCAGTCGATTTTGCCGCCGAGGGATGCTATGACTACCGGAGCGAGCGCACGGTCAGCGCAAGCGTAAGCTATGAGTCGCATGCCGGCGAGGGTGACAAGGCCGTGCTCTACACGATTCCGATGGTCTATTACGAGTATGAGATCGAAAATGAGGAAACTGGTGGCAAGGGCGTGATGGCGGCGCCCGTGTCGCTCGGCGCGCAGACCTCGGTCGTTAATGTCGAGGCCTATGACCGCATTGCCAAACAGCACAATATGACGCCGCTCAGCTACTTTTTGACCAACCGGTCGGGAGAACCCGGAACCTATCAAACGACGCTCAACGGCGAGACTCCCGTTGGGGATTCCTTTGGCCTGGGCAAGCCTGGCGTAACGCGCGCCTACACGCACGATGGGTTTAACGGCGCCGCCGCGCAGTCGGGGGCGAGCATTGAGCAGACCATCGAAGTCGAGGAGGGCAAGGAGCAGGAGCTCGAGCTCGGCTTGACGCTGAACGGCAGCGTTGTCATGGGCGCGAAGCTCGCAAAGCACGAGTTGTTTGGCGGCCTGTGCTTTGGTGCCAACGCCGGCTTTACTACGGGTAACTCCTCGAGTGAATCGACCGAATACGGCGGCACCGTCGACAACCTGCCCGAGGCCGCGCAGGGCAAGTACGGTTTTGTGTGGCGTCTGGGCGTCAACGCGGTGGATGTCGACAAGTTCGAGGCAGACTCGGGCGACAAGCTCGGCACCAAGGACACCGACCAGTTCTGGATCGTGGGCTATGACGTTAAGGACGTCGAGATGCCCGACGCGCCGGCCGTGACGGGCTTTACGGCAAACGCCGTCGATTCGACCAGCGTTACGTTTAGCTGGGACGATGTACTCGCAAACAAGAGTGGCTTTAGCTACGGCGTGGGCATGCTGCAGAGCAATGCGGCGGATGCGGTCGTCAATAGCTGGAAGATTGCCGACAACACGCAGACCTCGCTCAAGTGGGATGGGCTGCAGCCCAATACGGAGTATCGATTCGCCATCGCCGCCGTTAAGAATGGATCCACGACCGAAACAGGTATTCGCTCGGCAATCATCACGGTCAAGACCATGCCCGATGGCATGACGATGACCGTGAGCGGACCTGCGGCGGATGCTGCGGAGGGGTCGGATCTTGGATACGACTCTTCGGTTGAGCGCGCGGCGGGAAGCCACCTGACGCTCTCGGCGATTGGCCATGTGAAGCAACTCGGTGCCGACGATAGCGAAACAGGGCTGGCACCGACCTATATGTGGTACCGCAAGGGCCGCGGCGAGACAGAGTTTAAGCTCGTGGGTGCCGATGGCAACCTCGCGGCTGGAACGGCCTCAAAGCTCGAGATTGACCTGACCGCAGACGATGACGGTGCGCAGTATTACTGCCACGTGGGATACAACGACGTGGGCCTCGACACCGGCACGACGCTCGTGAATATCGAGGCCGAGGAGACGGCGCCCACAACGGTGAACGCCACCCCGATCCGCACGCGCCGCCTGTTCTCACAGGCAAGTGCGGGCGCCAAGAAGTTCCTGGACCATACGCTGGTAAACACCGCCGGCCCAACCGATTCCGAAGGCTCAAAGGACCCCGAGGCTCCTGAGACCCCGACGAACCCGGACAAGCCCAAGTCCGACAACGGAGCTAAGACCGACACCAAGGTCAAGACTACGACCACAGCGAAGAACCTCGCAAACACCGGCGACCAAACATTCGCCCTAGTCGCCACCGCAGCAGCAGCGGGAGCAACGCTCGTAGTGATAGCCCTCATCATGCTGATCAAGCGCCGCAAGACCCACTAGTAGCCAGTCGAACATATCGACAACCCAAAAACCCGGGTAGCCAAAAAACAGGCCACCCGGGTTTTCTGTTGAGTGGAGACTCCGCAAGCGGAAACTGCATCCCACAATTAGCGCCCGGAACGGGACACATTTTCCGTCAAGCCCTCATCCGGAAAATCCATCCCAGTTTGAGCGGAAACTGCATCCCATTCCAGACAAGAATTCCGGGACACACTTTCCGCAAACAAAGAAGGCCACATAACGTGGCCTTCGTCTTGCGCAGGACTGTCCGAGCAGGGAACCTTATATGCCTCCGCCCGGACAGACGTTTCAGTTATGAGTGACCCGCTACTTGATCTTGGTCGTACCCGGTGCCAGGTTGGGGTCGGTTTCGTTGGCCTCGGTCTGGAAGTGCTCGGTGTACACGTTCTTGCCGTCGCGGAACATCTCGTAGTACTGCATCTTGGCGTAATCCTCGCGCGCCTTGGTGGCGGCTGCGGCAGCGGCGTCGTCGCCGGTGACGTTGGAGGAGAGCGCCCAGCGCAGGCTGGCGTCCTCGTAGCCGACGGAGTTGATGGCGGGCAGCGACTCGCGCAGCGTCATGTGCGCCTTCTGGTAGTCGGTCAGCGGTGCGCCGATCAGCTGCATCAGCTGGGTGGACAGGTAGTTGGTGGACAGGTCGTCGACCTCACTCGTCTGGTCGCAGCCGGCAACGTCGTAGTTGGCCCAGATGATGTAGTCGGTCTGCCACAGACGTTCCTGGTGGGTGGCGTCGTCCTCGCCGGTAAACCACTTATCGTTGAACTTGGACGGGAAGAACGGCTGGTGGTCGCCCCAGAACACCACGACCACCTTACGGTCGAGCTTGCTCAGGGCGTTGAGGAAGTAGCGCAGCGCCTGGTCGGACTGCTCGATGCACGAGACGTACTCGTCGACATCGGAGAGCGTGCCGTCCTCGACGGTCTTGGCGTCCAGATCGGTCGTGTCGATGTTCAGGTGCATCTGCTTGTCGACCGGCAGCAGGCCCGTGTCGTAGCCCGAGTGGTTCTGCATGGTTACGTCGAAGATAAACTGCGGATCGGCGTTCTGATCGAGCAGCTCAAGAATCTTGTCATAGGTAGCCTGGTCGGTCACCATGCCGCGCAGGGTGTCGGTTCCCTGGAAATCGTTGATGGACAGGAACTGGTCAAAGCCAAAGTCCTTGTAGACGTTCTCGCGGTTCCAGTTGGTGGCGTGGTTGGGGTGCATGGCCGTGGTGGAATATCCGAGCGACTTGAACTGCTCTGCCAGGTTCCCGGTCGTTTCCATGTTGTAGATGGTGTAGGGGTACACGCCCGAGCCCAGGTTGGCCATGGAGTTGCCGGTCATAAACTCAAATTCGGTATTGGCGGTACCGCCGCCGTAGGCGCTCACATAGAGCTTGCCGCGGCTGAGGCAGTTGGACAGGTTCTTAAAGTACTGCGGGCCTTCGTAGCCGGCGCGCATGTTCTGGTAGATCGAAAGATCCGAGAAGGTCTCGTTCATGATGGCGATGACCGTGGGCTTCTCGCTGTCGAACTGCTCCTTTGCGGCGGCGCGCTCGTCGCTCTTGGCTGCGTCGGACTTGTCGTAGGCCTTGGCGTACTTTTTGAGCGTGGCCTTGGCATCGTCGACGGAGTAGTCGGCGGGTTTGGGCGGCTTGATGGACTGCGCTGCGCTAATGAAAGCGGGCAGGTAGCCCTCGCGCCAGTAGCTCTCGAGCGGGCGCCAGGTGTAGACGGTGATGCCGAGGGTGTTGTAGTAGTCGATGAGCGTGACGTGTGCGGTCACACCGCCCAGGCACAGCACGGCGACGAGCAGGTTGGTGAGCAGCATGCGCTTGGCGTTGGCGGCACCCTTCTGGCGATGCGGTGCCACCAGGCCGGCGTACTCGCACAGCAGCATGGCGATGGCGGTAAAGCCCATGGACAGCACGCAGAACAGCGAGATGGAGAAGGTGTAGCCGGTGCCGGCGACCGCGGCGGCGGTGGAGATGGCCGAAAGGTCGCCCGGCTGGATGGGCATGGATTTAAACGTGATGACGAAGAACTCGGCAATGCCCAGGACAAAGAGGGCAAAGGCCAGGACCGCGGGAGCTGCGCCGTGGCGCTGGAACAGGAAGAACAGGCCGGTCATGAGCGTGGTGATGATGGCCCACTCGAGCAGGATGCACAGGGGGTAGACCCAGGTAAAGTCGTGGTTGGACGAGACTTCCATGCCCAGCAGCGCAAAGACACCGGCGAGCAGCAGGCACAAGACGGCGGCGACGAGCGGGCGGCCCACA
>CAJMOL010000017.1 GCA_905215095.1 uncultured bacterium
AACAAATCCAAGTTAGACCATTTCAAATGGTTCGATGTCTGCCCGGATGCGACACTGAGGTCAGTGTCCATCCTCGCAGTATCCGGTTCTCAAGGTGCACGCTCTGCGGCTGATCCGGTTCGACCGGGCCGCGCGGCAAGGAGATATATTGCCAGACCGCGAAGCGATGTGGGACGTCAATTCCACTCTTCACAAGTCCTACACAACTTATCGCTTCCTATATAAGTAATAGAAAGGCTGGTGCAGAAATACTGCGCGTATCAGATGATGACCCTTCGGTTAAGAGATATATAAAGATCGGTCACCTGTAAGTGTCTATCTACCCGCGCTTTTGCTATATAAACCAGCGCTTTCGATAAAAAAGAGGGAGTGCCGCGCACAGTGCGACACTCCCCTAGCGATTCAACAGAATCTATTAGGCCTCGAGAGCCTTCTTGGCAATGGCAGCCAGCTCGTTGAAGGACTCGATGTCCTCGTAAGCCATCTGAGCCAGGACCTTGCGGTCGAGCTCGATACCGGCAACCTTCAGGCCGTGCATGAACTGAGAATAAGAGATGTCGTTCAGGCGAGCGGCGGCGTTGATACGGGTGATCCAGAGAGAACGGATCTCACGCTTCTTGTTGCGGCGATCACGATACTGATACTGCAGGGAGTGCTGGACCTGCTCTTTAGCATGCTTGTAAGTACGCGAAGCGGCACCGTAGTAACCCTTCGCACGGTGCATAACGGTACGGCGCTTCTTCTTGGCGGCAACAGCGCGCTTAATACGTGCCATGTTCTATCAACTCCTAGACGGTAAAACGAAAAACGGGAACGCGAACTTAGGCGAGACGCGACTTGATGACCTTGCGGTCGGCAGCGGCGATCTCGGTCTCCTGACGGAAGCCACGCTTACGCTTGGTGGACTTCTTGCTCAGGATGTGGCTCTTAAAAGCCTTGGCGCGCATAAGCTTGCCGGTACCAGTCTTGCGGAAACGCTTCTTGGTGCCGCTGTGGGACTTCATCTTAGGCATGAAATACTCCTTAATCGGTTACAGAACACTAGTTACTTGGTATCGCTTGCCGCTTTGTCCTCATCAAAGGCGCCCTTAATCGGGGCGAGCAGCATAAGCATGTTACGGCCTTCCATCTTAGGCTTGGACTCGACCGTAGCGTAAGGCTTGAGATCCTCGGCGAGACGCTCGAGAACGTTAAGGCCCTGCTCCGGGTGAGCCATCTCACGGCCGCGGAACATGATGGTGATCTTAACGCGTGCGCCCTTCTTGAGGAAACGCAGAACGTGGCCCTTCTTGGTCTCGTAGTCGCCAACGTCGATCTTGGGTCGGAACTTCATTTCCTTGACCTCGACCTTGGACTGGTTCTTACGAGCAGCCTTGGCCTTCATGGCCTGCTGGTACTTGAACTTACCGTAGTCCATGACCTTGCAGACCGGCGGCTCCGCGTTGGGAGCGATCTCGACCAGGTCGAGACCCTGATCGTCGGCGACGCGCTGGGCATCGCGGATGGCGAACAGGCCGAGCTGAGAGCCATCGACGCCAATCAAACGGCACGAAGATGCAGTGATCTCGTCGTTGATGCGGGTGTCATCAGACTTAGCTATTTTCCCTACCTCCATTCATAAAAAAATAACCCGGCGCTTCTTTGCAACCAGGTCGTACACATAGACATCCTCGGTATGAGGAAGGGAATCTAAGTTGTATGACCAGTCAGCTGCTCATTGGCGCCAAAAGGTGGGAACCCTCGGGTTCCTCTTTAGGGCATTGCGGGAACAACGCCTTGCGAATAATAACACGTACAGCGCGTTATCACATTACGTACACGAAAAAGGGGGCCTTGACCCCCTTGAAGCGCAGGTGCATGTATGGTGCCCGAGGCGAGACTCGAAGGGCCTTCGCTTCGCGAAGCCCCGGGCTTCGGGCGCATGGCGCCCTCGCCACGCTCCGCTACAAACAGGCCGCAGGCCTGTTTGCTTAACGCTTCGCGCGCTCACGCGAGTCCGGCACGAAAAAGGGGGCCGCAACCCCCTTGAACGTTCACTTGCATGTATGGTGCCCGAGGCGAGACTCGAACTCGCACGTTGTTGCCAACGGTGGATTTTGAGTCCACTGCGTCTGCCAATTCCGCCACTCGGGCACGTAATGCGTGAGTTAGTTTATCACAGCTTTCTGTTGATTAGTCCGAAAATGGAACTTCGAGCATTTCGATAAGCTCAACCTTGCGCAACATCTCCCGCTTACGACATCCACGTCCGTCAACCGAGGCCTCGCCCATCTGGTTGTCATAGGGATCCTCGCGCATACCATCGAAAGCAGGCACAAATTCAGCCTGGAATCGGTTGTTGGCCACCATACGCCACGGGTCGAGATTGCCAAAGTAGTGACTACGACGCCATTCCTCCCCCATCCTGCGTGCCGAGGAACCAAACGATACGTCGGCGTTAAGCCAACCGGTCTGTGGCGTATAGAACTCAGCCCAATCGTGCGGCCCCACCGAATCGGGAGCAACATACAGGCCGCTCTGCCAACGGGCAGGAACGCCCGCAATGCGGCACATGGTGATAAACGTGAGCGCCATAACGCCGCAATCGCCGCGGAGCGAATGCGCGCAGTCATCGGCAATAGATCCCAAAAGCAAGTACGGCGGCTGATAGCGATAGTCGATATGCTGTGTCAGGTAATCATAGATTGCACGAGCGCGATCGAGCGGATCCTCGAGCCCGTCAATGACACGCTCCGTCAACTGTCGCAGATACGGCGTAAACGCAATATGCGGACGGTCCTCGGAAGTGTCCTCGGGCAGCGGCGTGTCCATGCACGCATGCGATGGGAGCGCGCCACCATAGATATCGCAATAGGCAGCATCGATGTGATAGCGATAGGTCACCGAGAATGAATGTTCAGTCGAAGATATCCAAGAGGCAGTACGAGCCGAAACGTTTTCAGAGGCAACGGTACCCTCCGACGTCATATCGAGAACCTCGATTTGAGACTGTTGACGACAGGCGGCGGCAACGGGAAGCCACGCGCGAACGGCCTCTCCCTCCAGAGCCCCGGGGACAGACACGGATGCCTTAAGCGTGATGACGCGAGTCAACCCGTTTTGCGACTCCATCTCCCTGAGCATCTGGTTACGCAGCGCAATGCCGTCCGTAGAATCGGGACGCAGGCCCGGAACCTCCTTAGGGTACACGCGAAGCGAATCGAGGAAGTTGTCGAGAACGAACAGCTCGCCATCGATAAAGCGCCAGTCAATACGCTTACGATTAATCAGGTCATCAAACTGCTCTTCGGTAAACTTTGGCCACTCCTCGCGAATCATCGCAATAGCCTGATCGCGCGACACCGAAAAATGAAGCGGCGTCTCGAGCATGCGATACCGCTCGGCACGAACGCAGGCAGCAAGCGAGGGATCGGGATCTTGGGCAAGTAGGCGGTCGCAAGCCTCAATAGCCTGCGAAAGATACCCCGCGTCCTTTAAACGCAGAATCTCGGGTGGCAAGCCAACATCTAGAAAACGGAAGTCATCATTGCAAACATCAACAGAGCAACCAACAGGACCCTCGCCAATAACCTTCCCATCCGAAGGCAGCACATCAATAACAGCCATACCAAAACTCCAAGTCACTAGAACGCTTGAAGCCCATTGTAGCGAGATAAAAAAGAAAGCCCCAATAAAGGAACTCTCAACACCGATAAACGGTACCTATAAAAAATGAATTCAGCCCAGTAACCCTGTAGCGAGTTAACGAAGGAGGCCCCGTTTCCCCGGAGCTGATTCCGTCGCGCGACTTCTGGCGAAGCCAGGTGAGCGCGAGGGAAACAGCGTAGGGGAAACGGGACCTCCGGCGGGAAAGTTAAACCGCTACTTACGCCTTGTTGACGGAGCCAAACTCCTCCATGAGCTCCTTGGTGCGGGCAACGATGTTGTCGCGACCAGGCTTGAGGAGCTTGCGGGGGTCAAAGCCCTTGCCCTGCTGATCCTTGCCAGCCTCGATGTACTCGCGGACGCCCTTGGCGAAGACGAGCTGCAGATCGGTGTTGACGTTAATCTTGGAGATGCCCAGGGAAATGGCCTTCTTGATCTGATCCTCGGGGATGCCGGTACCACCGTGCAGAACGAGGGGCAGGTCGCCGGTCTGAGCCTTAATCTCGCCCAGACGCTCGAAGGAAAGGCCAGCCCAGTCGGCGGGATACACGCCGTGGATGTTGCCGATACCGCAGGCGAGGAAGTCGACGCCCAGGTCAGCAATCTGCTTGCACTCAGCAGGATCAGCGAGCTCGCCGCTGGAGGTCACGCCGTCCTCGGTGCCGCCGATGCCGCCGACCTCGGCCTCGATGGACATGCCCTTGGAGTGGGCAAGCTCAACGAGCTCCTTGGTGCGATCGAGGTTAAGCTGGAAGGTCTCCTCGTGAGAGCCGTCATACATGATGGACGTGAAGCCGGCCTCGATGCACTTGAAGCAGTCCTCGTAAGAACCGTGATCGAGGTGAAGGGCGACGGGAACGGTAACGCCCGTGGCCTCGACGGCAGCCTTGACCATGTCGGCGCAGACCTTGAAACCGCCCATCCACTTAGCGGCACCAGCGGTGCACTGAAGGATCAGCGGAGACTTGGCCTCCTCGGCGGCCTGGAGAATAGCCAGGGTCCACTCGAGGTTGTTGGTGTTGAAGGCACCGAGAGCGTACTTGCCGGCCTCGGCCTTCTTGAGCATGTCTGCTGCGTTGACGAGCATAAAAGAAACCTCCTGTAAGGTTGCTCCGATAACGCCTGAGATTTTACCACGGCGCACCCGAGCATAAACGTTCGTTTGTTCACGAATATCGTCCAAACAGACTTTTTTTGACCGTTTGCCCTACGGAATCGACCCGTTGGGGAAAAATAGCTTGACGTTTGGACGCTTCTCGTGCTTTAGAAGCTGACTATAAAGCTACACCTGCATGAAAGGGTTCTGCATGAGCTCGCGTGCCATGGTGGTCGAATCACCATGGCCGGTTAAGCAAACGGTATCGGGTGGAAGAAGCCGGGCGAGCTTGGAGAGCGAGCGCAGAATCGCCGCCTCGTCGCCACCGGCAAGATCGGTGCGGCCGTGGCTGCCCGGGAACAGGGTGTCGCCAACAAAGGCGATGCTTCCCTGCTCGGTGGCGGCGAACAAGACGATCCCGCCCGGCGTATGCCCTGGTGTCTCGATCACCTGCAGGCAGATATCGCCCACCTCGATAGCATCGCCCTCGGCGAGCAGGCACGTCGGCTCCCCGGGGTCGGGCGTCTCAATGCCCCACATAGCTCGCTGTTCCTCGATATTCGCATGCGGCACCGCCGCATCCTTAGCACACAGCTCATACTGGCAGCCCTCGCCAACGGCGGTTCGCACGCCGGCAACACCACCAACATGATCGGCATGGCCATGAGTGCATACGGCGCCAAGCACGCGTACGCCGGGATGTTCGGCTCGAATATGCTCCACCAGGCGCTCGCCTTCCCACGCAGGGTCGATAATCACGCACTCATTGCCCGAAATAAAAGCATAGCTATTGGTCTGAATGGGACCGTTTACGAGCGTCTCAATCTCGACCGATCCCTTGGGAGTTACATCCAAGGACACAGCACTCATGTCCCTCTCCTCTCTATAGAACTCGAGGCATCAAACGATGCCTCGAGTGTAGCGAATATTGATAATGTGGCGCGTTCGTCGCGACTAAACGCGGCGCTTAAGCTGGGCTCCACCCTCGCCGGGCATCAGGCGGCGTGCGTCGTAGACCGAGTCAACGCTGCTGATAGAGGCCAGCAGCGGATCCAGACCACTCGCATCCGAGATCTCGACCATAAAGCGCAGGGTTGCAATACCCTCGCGGTTGGTCGACGTGGCGGCAGAAAGGATATTGCCGCCCGCATCGCCAATGGCAATGGTGACATCCTTGAGCAGGCCCATGCGGTCCAGGCACTCGACCACGATCTCGACCTGGAAGAGGGTGTCGGCTGCGCCGTCCCACTCCACTTCGATCATGCGCTCGGGATGCTCCATAAGACCCTTGACGTTGGGGCAGTTGGCGCGATGCACCGAAACGCCACGACCGCGCGTGATGAAGCCGACGATATCGTCGCCCGTCACCGGATTGCAGCAATGCGCCAGACGGACCAGCAGGCCGCTGTTGCTCTCGCCCTTGACGATAATGCCGTTGCTGGCGCTCTTGCCACGCTTTTGCGGCTTGCGGTTGGAGCCGCGGGCAGGCTGCTTGACGACCTCGGCAATGGCTTCGGTCTTGGTGAGCTGCTCCTCGGGCTTGGGGTCCAAGATTTGCTCGACCTTGTTACCCACAGCGCGCGGGGCAACCTTGCCGGCGCCGACGGCGGCAAACAGGTCCTCGAGCTGCTTGTAGTTAAACTGCTCCGCCACGGCGTTGAGCGCACGCGTGGATCGCGGCGTAGAGATGCCATACCCGCGCTTGCGCAGGTCCTTGGCCAGTATATCGCGGCCGGCAGCAGCGTCATCGTCTTTGGTCGCGGCGGCGAAATAACGGCGAATCTTTGACTTGGCGGAAGGTGTCTTAACGATCTTGAGCCAATCACGCGACGGCTTGGAACTCTTGTTGGTCAGGATCTCGACACGGTCGCCCGTCTTGATCTCGTGCGTGAGCGGGGCCACCGCACCGTTGATCTTAGCGCCGACGCAGTGGTTGCCCACCTCGGTGTGAACGGCATAGGCAAAGTCGAGCGGCGTGGAGCCGGCACGAAGCGCCATGACCTCGCCCTTGGGCGTAAAGACAAAAATCTCCTGGTCAAACAAGTCGACCTTCAGCGAGTGCAGGTATTCCTTAGCGTCGGTGATCTCGTCAGACGCCGCCCAATCGAGCGAATGTTTGAGCCAGTTAATCTGGTCGTCCAGACGCTGGGCATCATTGGTCTTAGACGCAGACGATCCGCCCGATTTCTTATAGAGCCAGTGGGCGGCAATGCCGTACTCGGCCTGCTCATGCATCTCATAGGTTCGAATCTGAATCTCGAGCGGACGAGCCGTGGGACCGATAACCGTCGTGTGGAGCGACTGGTAGTTATTGACCTTGGGCATGGCGATATAGTCTTTAAAGCGACCGGGCATGGGGTGCCACAGCGTATGCACCGCGCCGAGCGTGGAGTAGCAATCGCGCACCGAATGGGTGATGACGCGCAGCGCCACCAGGTCGTAGATCTCGGAGAATTCCTTGCCCTTGCGCTTCATCTTTTGGTAGATGGACCAATAGTGCTTGGAACGGCCGTTGATCTGGAAGCCTTCCAGGCCAATGCGGTTGAGCTCGTCGGTGAGCGTCTTGATGGTCTCGGCCAGATAGCGCTCGCGAACCTCGCGCGACTCAGCCACCATGCGCGCAATGCGCTGGTAGGCATCGGGCTCCAGGTAGAAGAAGGACAGGTCCTCGAGCTCCCACTTAATGGAGCTCATGCCCAGGCGGTCGGCCAGGGGCGCATACACGTCCATGGTCTCGCGGGCCTTAAACAGGCGACGGTCCTCGCGCAGAGCTGCAAGGGTGCGCATGTTGTGCAGACGGTCGGCAAGCTTAACGATAATGACGCGGATGTCCTTGGACATGGCGAGGAACATCTTGCGCAGCGTAAGCGCCTGCTTCTCGTCCATGCTATCGACTTCGATGTTGGTGAGCTTGGTCACGCCATCGACGAGCTCGGCCACCGTATCGCCAAACAGACCGGAAACATCGGCGAGCGAGGTCTCGGTATCCTCGACGGTATCGTGCAGCAGCGCGGCGCACACCACATCGCAGTCCATCTTGAGGTCGGCCAGAATGATAGCCACCTCGACGGGATGGTTGATGTACATCTCACCCGAGCGCCGCTTTTGGTTGCAGTGCTTCTCGGCAGCAAAGCAATAAGCCTGCTCCACCTTGGAGAAGTCATCCTCATTCATATATTTGAGGCACAGGCGCTCCAGCTTGTCGTAGCTGTCCGCCATAATCTCGGGCGGCAGCTCATCGGCATGCTTATAGTGCTCCATCTCCGAGAACGGTTGGAGGGTGGAATCATGGGCGGTACGGGCTGCGGCATCCATCGAGGTCCCCTTCCCCTAGGCCCGTGGTACGATCGGGCGGTTAACTTTGGCTAGCATATCAGAAGCGCACGAATCGAGCGCCCAGCTCCGGAAAGCCGAGAACTCCATGCGCGAGCGCAGACCCTCCAAATAGCGGATTGACCTGCTCAATTGCACACGGCCGGGGTTTTCGGCCATCGCGATGCGACGGGTGTCGTCAAACCCCGAAACGCGACAGAAACCAAGCTCTTCGAAGATCCCCAGGCCGCTTTCCACCGAGCGCTCGTCGACCGGCGTGCGAGCATCGATAGCAAGACACATCTGCGCGATGTCGATATCGCTCGCACTAAACGAATCGTCTCCGGTCTTGCCGCGGTTGGAGCGCCACATAGTCTGCAACGCTCGATAGAGTGTGACGAGCTCGTCGCGCTCGGGCGCGTAGCAGTCGAGCAGGCGCTCGTTAATGCGGGCGTCACGCGACGAATAGAGCAGGTGAATCACGGCGGGTTGTCCATCGCGACCGGCGCGTCCGCTCATCTGGTTGAACTCGATGGCGCCAAACGGCATGTGGTAGAGCACAACATGGCGGATATCGGGCAGGTTCACGCCCTCACCGAAGGCCGAGGTCGAAACGATGCAGCTGAGGCTTCCATCACGAAACGCTTCCTCGACACGGCGACGATCGGAGCGCGCAAGCCCCGCGTTATAGAACGCGATGCGAGTCGCGCAATCGGGTACCCGCTTGCGCAGCGTCTTAGCAAGCGCCACGGACTGGTCGCGCGAGTTGACGTAGATGACGGTCTTCTCCCCCGTCGCCACGATTGACACCAGGCGGTTTTCGCGGCTCGCAAGGTCGCGGTCGTCCTCGAGCTGCAAGTTCTCGCGCACGGTCTCGTCGACCACCGTGCGGGTAATCGGTAGCACGCGGGCGAGCTCGGCCACAACCGGAGCCGTTGCGGTGGCAGTCGCGGCCAGAACGACCGGGTCGCCCAGGGCCCTGAGGATATCGGGCATGTCAAGATAGGCGCTGCGGTCGCCGCCCTTGGCAAGACCGGCATGATGCGCCTCATCGATAACGACAAAACCGATGCGGCCCGAACGCGCAAAGCGGTCGCGGTGAATGGACAGGAACTCGGGCGTCGTGAGCACGATGCCGGTGCGGCCCGATGCCAAGCCGGCAAACACGTCATCGCGCGCCGCCTCCACGGTCTCGCCGGTCAGCACGCCTACGCCAATGCCGAGCGCGGCCATCGTCGACGAGAGGTGATAGGCCTGGTCGGCAACGAGCGCGCGCAGCGGATAGACAAAGATGCTCGCACGCCCGCGAAGGACCGCCTCGCGCGCGGCATGTACATGGAAGATAAGAGACTTGCCGCGCCCCGTTCCCATAACAGCCAGAACACTTTGGTGATCGGCCAGGGCATCGAGCGCCTCGACCTGCGCGCGGTACGGCTGGTTCGAGCCGATAAAGCTATGGATAAGCGAGCGCGTCAGCTCGGTATAGGAAAGCTGGGCGAGCGTTTGGCGCTTTCGGGACTCCAGACGAAGACCGGCGTCCGCAGGCTCCACGCCGCGGCGAAGCTCACATGCCGGGTCGTCAACGCTAGGCGCCGTGGTATCGCGGACCAAGACATCCTTGATCATGAGCTTTGGCTTTACGCGACCTTGCCAATGCTCGGCCACGGCCTCGAACACCAAATCGACGGCGCTATCGCAATTGATGAGCTTATCGATCTGCGGCACGCGGAACATAATGGCCGGCACACTCGCGGCGCCATCGGTCGCCACGAAGCGCATGTGCTCGCCGGTTTTGCCAACCACGGCTCGGTCGCACATTGTCACGCCCTCGGCCGCCAACAGCGGCACCTTGTTGCCCTGGCCAAACGGCTCAAGACGGGAGATCTGCTCGATGGTCTCAATATTCAGCTCGGAGAGGTCAACGGTGGCGGCAACCTCGTCGGTGTCCTCAAAGTCCTCGGCGGGAAGCTCGGACAGCACGGCGGAAAGACGACGACGGAACTCGTCGAGCTTGGATGCCTCGATGGTCACGCCCACCGCACCCGCATGCCCGCCGCGACGAATCAGCAGATCGGAGCAGCGCTCGACGGCGTCGAACAGGTTGACTTTGCCCACCGAGCGACCCGAACCGCGCGCGATACCGTCTTCGATCGAGAACAGCAGCGCCGGCACGTGATAACGGTTGGTCAGGCGGCTCGCCACGATACCCTTGACGCCCTCGTGCCAGCCCTCGCCACCCACGACGATTGCACGACCGCCATCATAGGTCTCCTCGACCTTTGCCATGGCATCGCGTGTGAGCTCGGCCTCGAT
Source organism: uncultured bacterium (assembly GCA_905215095.1). Lineage (GTDB taxonomy): Bacteria > Actinomycetota > Coriobacteriia > Coriobacteriales > Coriobacteriaceae > Collinsella. The sequence continues at coordinate 10,367 of CAJMOL010000017.1, forward strand.
CTCGCGGCGCTGACGGTTGATCTCCTCGAGCTCGGCCGCCAGAGCGCTTGCCTCGATAGGATCGCGGGCAAGCAGCAGGTCGAGTGCCAGCTTGGGATCGGCCATGCGGCCGGCGGCGTTCAAGCGGGGAATGAGCGAAAACGACAGGCCATCGGCCGTAATGGTAGAAAGGTCGGCCTTGGCAAGTGCGGCAAGCGCGATATAGCCGGGACGGGCCGTCACGCGCATCTGCTGGATGCCCTCGGCGACCAGTGCGCGGTTCTCGGGCGTCAGCGGCATCATGTCGGACACGGTGCCCAGCGCCGCAACCTCGATCAGCGAACGCCAATACGACGGCTTGCCCAAACGCTCGCCCAGGACTTGCACCAGCTTGAGCGCCACGCCGGCACCGGCAAGCTCGCGCGAGGGACCCTCGTCCTCGAGCTTAGGGTCGGTCAGGGGCACGCCCTGCGGCACCTGGTCGGACGGCTCGTGATGGTCCGTGACCACCAAATCGATCCCCAGGCTCTCCAGATAGGAGACCTCTTCCTTGGCGGCAATACCGTTATCGACGGTCACGATCAGCTGGGGGCGAGCGAGCTCGTTAACGCGGTCGAGCGCCGCTCGCGAAAGACCGTAGCCCTCGTCAAAGCGATGCGGAATAAACGGCGTGACGTTGGCGCCAAACGTGCGCAGCGCCTCGGTCAACAGGCAGGTCGACGTAATACCGTCAACGTCAAAATCGCCAAAGACGGCGATGCGCTCATGGCTGCGAACAGCGCGCTCAACGCGGTCGGCAACGACCGCCATGCCCGGAATAACGAGCGGGTCGGCCCAGTCGCGATCGAGCGAAGGCGTCAAAAACAGCTGGCCTTCCTCGATGGATGTAATGCCGTGCGCAACCATAATGCGCGCCACCAGCCCGGGTATGCCCAGGCCAGCCGAAAGCTCCTTTTCGAGCCCGGGGTTTTGCTGAGCGACCGCCCAACGATGCGTCGTCTTAAGCGATGACATAGGCGCCCACCCCCGATAGGGGCAGGTCGCCGCGATACCTCTCACGGTTCATAGCGATGAGTCCTCTGTGTATGCCCGCTTCGGCAGGCAGATCTGTTGAACGGATTTATTATACCGTGCAGCGCGGACGCAAATCGCCGCAGCACGCCGCGGTTTCGGTAAACGATGCCGGTAATACCCTCGAAATATTCGAGCGTTTCTGACGCACGGACGCACGCGAGCGTCTAGCATATCCATTCAAAACGGATTCACGAGCAAAGGGAGTCACAAGAGTATATGAAGCAATGGGTTGGACTGGGCAAGTTTCTCGCGGGGCACATGCAGGTCATCGTTCCGATTTGCGTGGCGCTCGGCGTGCTCTTTCCCCAGCAGATCGGCGTTCTCAAGCCCATCGTTCCCACCTTGTTTGCCTTTATGACATTTCAAGGCGCGCTAAGCAACACCTTTCACCAGGTGGCTGATGTGTTCCATCGTCCGCTGCACCTGGTCTTGGCGTTGCTCGTCTCGGCGGTGCTTATCCCTATCGCAGCCTATGCCATGGGATCGTTATTCTTTGGTTCCAACCCCAACCTTGTCTGCGGCATCGTGCTCGAGTACAGCGTACCCGTGGCAGTCACTGCCTTTATGTGGATCAGCATGTTCGGCGGCAACGGCCCGCTCGCGCTCACCATCATCCTGACGTCCTCGGTCATCTCACCTGTGACGATTCCTCTCACGCTCAAGCTCCTGCTGGGCGCCACCGTCTCGATCGACGTGCCGAGCATGATGCAGAATATGGCCTTTATGATCGCCATACCCGCCGTGCTCGGTATCGTCATTAACGAACTCACGCGCGGCTGGGGCCACGAGAAACTCTCCCCCGCGCTCTCGCCCGCCTGCAAGTTCATGATGATGGGCGTCATCGCTTCCAACTCCACCGCCATGAGCGAGTACGTGCTGCACATGAATGTTGAGCGCTTGGAAGTCGCCCTCTTTATCCTGGTGTTCGCCATCAGCGGCTTTATCATCGGCGTCCTAATCGCCCGGGCCCTGCACCTGCCGTATAGCGAGACGACCACCATGTGCTTTACCTGCGGCATGCGTAACATCTCTTCGGGCGCCGTCATCGCCACACAGTACTTTCCCGGCGAGGTCGTGTTCCCCGTCATGTGCGGAACGCTATTTCAACAAGTGCTGGCCTCGATTATCGGGCATCTCTTTGAGCGCCTAACCGGCGAGGAGCGCGCCAAACAGCGCAAGCGGGTCAAGGCCGGCCGCGACGCGATGGCACGCTAGACTGTCCGCATTGCGCGGGCGTTAGCCTTGCTATACGAGCGTTTCCAGATGCGCGCGTAGGCGCTCAGCATCGATATCGAGCGTGGTCTCGGCATTGACCTGGGCCAGACGATAGCCCACAAAGTAGGGCGATACCACCCAACGTGGCAGCACCTTGGCAATGGTCCGGCCGTCCATGTGGTAGAAGAACAAGTTGTACGACTCCGCGCGACCGCCATGGTGCTCGTGCAGGATATAGCGCAGGGCCACCTGAATCGCATCGGCAAACAGGTCCGCTTCGACTTGGTCGCGGGCATCATCGCTGGCAGCGATTCCCTGTAGAGCCGAGACGTTGACCTCAAAGAATCCCATGATCGGCTCGGTTGAGATATTGACCGAGATTCTCCCCTGCTGCCAGACATTGATGCCTTCGAAATTGGCGGAAGTCAGCGAAGCATAGCCGTCTTCCTGCTCCAAACCCACAATCTGCATGTGTGGGTGGACGAGGCTGCCGCCCGAAAGCGGGCCTTTGTTCTTGTACATGAGCACACTGTAGTACTGTTGGGAATCAATCATCTGCTGCCAACAGCCCAGGGCAAACCGCATCACATGATGCAGCTCATCCGGTTCATAGGTCACCAAGTCGGCGTCGTGATTGGCCGACTCGATCAATACGGTCTGACGGGTGGCCCGCAAGGTCTTGAACTTATTCTCGAGCCAGATGCAGTCACCATCGCGCTGGATGATGTTGGCGAGCCCCTCCGTGTCGCAAAAGGGGCACGCGGTGCCAGGGCGACGATTATCGTCGGGCTTGCCGCTCGCCTGCTGAACGTCAAATACCAGCGCCACGGGTTATACCTCCAGCGGCACGATCTTGGTGCCATGGAGCTCGGAGACGCCGAGCGCCGCCGCGACCGCGTCGCGATTTACCGTAGTGATGCCGCCGCCGGGAAGGATGGTCAAACGATCGCCCGCATACTCGATTAAACGAGCCAGGTGATCGAAATTGTCCTCGATCGACGTACCGGCCGCACCGCCATGCGTGAGGATGCGCGTAACGCCGCAGTCGGCAAGTGTATCAATCGCATCGAGCTGAGCCTCGGGCGAGAGCTGGTCAAATGCCATGTGGAAGGTGATGTCAAGGGACTCGCGCTTGCACTCCTCGGTCGCGCAGCCCGTAGCCATAACGAGGGCGCCGAGGGTGAGTTCGTCGAGCGCCCAGCCGCCGGCACAGGGCTTGCAGCAGCCAAAGACCAGGCCGTCAACGCCGGCGCTCACAGCAAGGCCCAGGTCCATCTCCATCATGCGCAGCTCGTCTTGGTTGTAGCAAAAGTCGCCACCACGCGGACGAATCATGCACATCACGCGCGCATCGCGCTCGTGAGCGTAATTGACCGTAGCGCTGATAACGCCGGCGGAAGGCGTGGTGCCACCG